>CACXXH010000034.1 GCA_902771595.1 Fibrobacter succinogenes
CATCAAGAGTTCTAATTCCCCCATCCTCGTGAAGAATGCCGACAAGGCCGTCCTCCATCTGGTGAAGGGCACCACGAACGTTGTGGAAGACGGCAACGGCAATCACCTGTTCACCAAGATTAATGGTACGCAGGATACCGCTAAGGCCGCAATTTATTCTAGGGACGACCTGAACATCAAGGGTGCGGGCAAGTTGACTGTCAAGGGCAACTTCAAGAACGGCATCCAGTCCACCAACGATCTCAAGATTAAGAACGGCGACATCACCGTGGTGGCAAACGATGACGGTATCAAGGGCAAGGGCAGCCTCGAGATTTCGGGTGGCACCTTGAACATCACCGCTCAAAAGGGTGATGGCCTCGAAAGCGATGAATGCGTAGAAGACAACAGGGGCGAATTCAAGGACACCGTGGCGACCAAGGGTATCGTGAAGATCACGGGTGGTGACATCACCATCAAGGGCCACAAGAGCGGCATCAAGGCTGCCAACTACATTCTCGTGAGCGATTCCACCGAACCTGCGAAAATCAAGATTGAATCCCCCAACAAGGGTATCTCTGCCGAAAAGTTTATCTATGTCAACGGCGGTATCATCGACGTGAAGTCGGATTCTTCTGCGATCCGTACCAACTGGCGCGTTTACATGAATGCCGGCGATGTGACCATCTCGACAAAGAAGAAGGGCATCCATGCGGATTCCGCCATTTACCTGAAGGGTTCCACGATCAACGTGGTTACCTCTCTCGAAGCCATAGAGGCCTACCAGATTTTTGCCGAGGGCGGTGTCACCTCCGTGTTTGCGACCAACGACGGCTGGAACGGCGGTGGCGGCCCCAAGAACAACAGCAGTTCCATGGCCATGTTCAGCGAGAGCAGCGGCTATATCACCATCACCGGCGGCTACCATTACATCAGCGTGAAGGGCAACATGGTTGACGGGTTAGATGCCAACGGTACTGGAAAAATGACCGGCGGCGTGGTGATTGTTGAAATCACCGGCCAGAGCTACGAAAATAGCGGCATGGGTGGCGGTATGGGCGGCTGGGGCATGCCGGGCATGGGCGGTCAGCAGGGCGGCAACAACTGCGGCGCCTACAACTTTGCCGGCGGCCTTATCGATACCGATGACGGATTCACGATTACTGGCGGCGTTCTCCTCGCATTCGGCAACTACACGATGGATGTTCCCGGTTGCACGCAGATGACCTACAACAATAGCAGCTATTACGGTTCCGACAAGGCTGCGGTCAAGCCGACACACCAGGGCAATTACATTCTGTATGGTGGCGAGGTAAGGTCCGTGAGCCAGGTGCAGACAAACGGCATGACCGAAGTCAAGTTCCCCAACGGCGTGAGCTACATGTACAAGTAAGACTGCTCAATAGTTTCTCTCCAAGGTACCTTCCGAAAATCGGGAGGGCCTTTTTTTTATGTGAAAAAAAGAGCCGCGAGATGGACTCGCGACCCGATTTTTTCCATAAATATTCTTCCGCTTGACGAGGCTCGAAGATCCGTCGCGGACTCGCACCATGTAGATTCCTTCTGCGATTCCCTTCAGTTCGACAGAGCCTTTTTCGCTCTTTCCGCTGAATACCGGGCGGCCCTGCATGTCGAATACTTCGACCTTTGCGGAATTTGCGCCGGCGATAAACAGCGTGCGGCCGGAAACGCGCATGGAGAGGCTGGCCGGGCTTGCGACTGCCTTGATCGCGATTGTCGAATCCGTCTCGGTGGAGTCCTGCGGGTCGATGAATAACTTGCTGTCATACGGAGAAACGACGTCTGTGGCCGGGTGTGCCATGAGGCTCGCCATGACGCTGTCGTAAGCGGGCTTCGGCTTGTATTGTCTGTCGTAGAGGAGCGCTTCCGTTTTGCCCTGCTGCTCGTCGAGCCAGCTGTGTGCATCGGTCAGGCCCCAGATTACGAATTCGCCCATGTTCGGTTCTTCGAGG
Organism: Fibrobacter succinogenes; assembly: GCA_902771595.1. Lineage (GTDB taxonomy): Bacteria > Fibrobacterota > Fibrobacteria > Fibrobacterales > Fibrobacteraceae > Fibrobacter > Fibrobacter succinogenes_C. Next base: position 1,953 of record CACXXH010000034.1, read on the forward strand.
AACACGTCCATGAACTGGCGGTACAGATGCCCCTGCTTTGCATAGTCGGCAGCAGTGAGCTTGCCCGCTTCTCCCTTCGGGAACCCGATATCGAGCTCGGTGATGTTGAGCGTCACGCCGAGTTCGGCGAGCGCCTTTGCGAGTGCGCGTACGTTCTGCGGGGTCGTCTCGTGCGCGATTTCGATGTGCGTCTGCGTGCCTACGCAGGTAATGGGAATGCCGTTTGCCTTCCAGCGCTTTACCTGCTCCACGACGAAGCTCGCCTTGGAACCTTCGCGCAGGCCCCATTCGAGGGAGTAGTCGTTGTAGCAGAGTTCTGCCTTCGGGTCGGCTTTGTGCGCCCATACGAATGCGGAATCCAAAAATTCAGCACCGATGCCTTCGTACCATACGGAACCATTGCTGCGCCAACCGGCGTTGTAGTCATCATTGATGGCCTCGTTCACCACGTCCCATTCGGCGACCTGGCCCTTGTAATGTCCGACCACCTTCTCGATGTGGTTCTTGAGCACCGCGAGCAGCTTTTCTTTTTGCCCGCTATAATTGCTGCTGACCCATCCGGCGACCTGGCTGTGCCAGGCGAGGGCGTGGCCGCGCACGCGGATTTTGTTTTCCTGTGCGTACTTGACCATCTTGTCGCCCTTAACAAAGTTGAACTCGTTTTCGACGGGCTCGGTGGCGTCGAACTTCATCTCGTTTTCGGCGACCACGACGTTGAACTGCGTCTTGTGAATTTCTTCGAATTCCGGTTCAATTGCGTCATTGAACCATTCGCTGTTTAAAATGGTGCCGATGAAGCGGCCTCGTTCCTTTGCGAGTTCCCTGATGGTCGGCTCTGCGGCGAAGGCGTCTGTGATACCCGTGCCGATGAGTGCGGCGCCAAGCGCGACATTTGCAAAATAATGACTGTTTTTCATTTATTGCTCCTGTTAAACCCGATACTCCTGATATTCAATATATATAATAAACGGCAACTCTAAAAAGACATTTTTTATTTATTTTATAGGTATGAAGAATATCCAAAAATCACATCTAATTCTGCTGGTTCTCGTGCTCCTGACTACGGTCTGGTCTGTCATCGGGGTCGTCGATACATATCTTACCTGGGTTCTCGAGGCTTCACCCGCGATTGCGGGGCTCCTTGTCCTCGTGTTCACGTACAACAAATTCCGGATGCCGACCTTCCTCTACGTGGTGATGGCGCTCCATATGGTGGTCCTCCTGGTGGGGGCGCATTATTCATATGCGAAGGTCCCGCTCGGCTTCTGGATGGAAGACTGGTTCGGCTGGACGCGCAACAATTACGACAAGATCGGGCACTTTATGCAGGGCGTTACGCCCGCACTCGTGATGATTGAACTTCTGCGCCGGAAAACTCCGCTCAAGACCAACGGATGGACGGGGTTCATTGCGGTGTGCGTCGCCGAGGCGATTTCCGCGCTTTACGAAATTATCGAATGGATGGCTTCCTTGGGCAACCCGACCGATACGGAAGCCTTCCTGGGAACGCAGGGCTACATTTGGGATACGCAGACGGACATGTTCATGTGCCTTATCGGGGCTACAGTCGTGACTTTGATCCGCTTGCTGGTGCCGCGTGCTCGCGGCGAGCAGAAGTCTATATAGGAGGTCGTTATGATTTGCAGGTCGAAACTGGCCGTAATGATATCTGCCGTTGCCGTGTCTGCGATGTTTGTCGCGTGCAACGATCGAGCCGAAGAGAAGGCGCAATCCAAGGCGCAGCCCGCTGCGGAAACTGCCGCGCAGCCTGCGGTAAGCAAGTCGGTTGTCGTCTACTTCTCGCAGACGGGAACGACGAAGAAACTTGCCGGGGTCATGAAGCAGGCGGTGAATGCCGACGAAATCGAACTTAAGCTGGTGACGCCGTATCCTTCTACTTACGACAGCACGATTGCTGTGGTGGGTGCGCAGCGCGAAAGCAAGCAATGGCCCGCGCTTGAGAACGCGAAACTGGACCTCGCCAAGTACGATACTGTATATCTGGGCTATCCGATCATGTTCGGGAGTTTCGCTCCGCCGATTTATTCCTTCCTCGATTCGAACGATTTGTCGGGCAAGGTGGTGGTGCCGTTTTGCACCTACGGTAGCGGCGGCCGCAAGGCTTCTGCTGCCGAACTCAAGACGCTCGAGCCTAATGCGAACGTGACGCTTGCGATGGGTGTATCCAACAAGCGTATGACGAGAGATGATGGCGATTCCATCGCGAAGGTTGAAGTGGAAACGTTCCTTGCGAATCTTGCCGCGGGCAAGACCGACGAGATGCTCATGGGTGGCTATTCGGAACAGCGCCCGCTTACCGCGGAAGATTCCGCCGTGTTCGTTGCTGCGACCAAGGACTACGCTTACTTGAATCTGACTCCACTCAGTGTTTCGACGCAGGTCGTGGCGGGAATGAATTACCTGTTCCTGTGCGAGATGAAAGCCTTTGGCGGAGCGGCGGTTCAGACGAATGTTAAGGTCTTCAAACCGCTTCCGGGACGTGGTGAACCGGAACTTATTGTCGTGGAGAAGTAAATCGTCATTAAAAAATAATATAAAAGGAATAATAACGAATAAAGTCTCTCCTGAACGGGGAGACTTTAATTTTTTGTAATAAAAAAAAATGTTGTCGCGGGGGTTCCCTTTTGCTAAATTCCATGCGCTCTAAAAAAGGAGGAACTGTGAGAGCTGTTACTGCACTCAAGATGATTCTTATTTCTAGCCTGGTTTCTTTTGCCAGCGCACAAGTGTGTGATTTTCCGGGCGGCCGTCTTGTCAAGGATGCAAAATTTCTGGATTTGAATTCCTACAGCGATGACGATACTGCCAAGGTCTACATTTCTGATGCGACCATAAAGTGCGCCGGCGATATCTCCGGTTACGATATCTACGTAAATCGCAATACGGCTTTGGCTTCTCACTCGACGATAGTCCTTCCGGTGGCGTTTACGTTGGAAAAGAACGATTGCTTTAAGCTGTATGATATTTACAATTTCACCACGGATAAAGATGGCAAGTGGTATGCCGAGGCTCATGTTGTTTCGGATGTCAGCGCCAATCGTCCGGTCTTGCTGATGAATGACACCGAAAACAAGAAGTGCCAGAATATCTATACGCTCGAATTCAAGGCGAAGGGGCAGTTGACCGCCTCCCAGCATGCCGTCACCAGCGTCTGGCTTTTTAACCAGAAAACCGGTGGCAATGATTGGTCCTTTGAAGGCGTGTATAACTTTACCCGCTGGGAAGCCGGCGACGCCGACCTGGGTAAGGTCTACGGCTATGCTGCCAAGGACAAGGGCAAGGTTACTTCGGGGCAGTTCGTCAAGGTCGGCTCTGGCGCCTTCGTTCCGCCCCTGCGCGCCTACCTGAAGTATAGGGGCAACAACAAGCTCGCCAAGTCTGTTAATGAAGAAGCCGTCGAATTGCCCAAGAGCATCGATGTGATGCTTATCGATGGCGACAACGGCACGACCCGCATGGCCCGCTGGAACATGCTTACCGGCGAAATCACCAAGGTGAACGGCTGGTACGACCTGAATGGCCGCAAGCTCAACGGTAAGCCCGAAAACAAGGGCATGTTTGTCGGCACCAAGGCAATCCAGAAGTAATTATTTAGGGGAAGAAATTATGAAGAAAGAATATCAGGCTCCGAAAATGGAAATCGTCGACCTCAAGCACCAGGCTTGCCTGCTGAGCGGTAGCGATTGTGATGATGGCGATTACTGCGACGAACTCGGCTTCAATGTCGACAAGTCCATGAATCCGAAGGCCTAAAGAAATCCGTACTCCTATAATCGGAAAGAAAGTCCCGAAAGCAGATGCTTTCGGGATTTCTGTTAAATAACGCCATGGATATAGAAGCCATGGATATAGAAGATAAAGAACTTTAAAAAAAGAAAAAGACCCGATCAAAAGTCGGGACTTTTTTTATTTGATTGAATTTTTGCAACGACGCTATGCGATGCGAAAATATAAGCGAGCAGAGCAAGGCCGCAGGACCGAAGCTGTACAAGTAGTACAGCGAGAGTCCGAGTACGAAGCTATGCGACGCTTATTGGCGGGCAGCGAGTTCTTCAGGAGTGCGGGCGAGGATATCCCAATCCCCGCGCTTGATGATCTTGTAGGCGTATCCCTGCTCGGTGAGGAACAGCTGGCGGTTCATCGCGAATTCCTGTTCCTTGGAGTCCTGCGTGACGATGCTGTAGAAGTGCGCGGCACCGCCGTCGCTCTTGGGGCGCAATACGCGGCCGAGACGCTGGGCTTCTTCCTGGCGGCTTCCGAAGGTTCCGGAAATCTGGATGAGCACGTTCGCGTCGGGAAGGTCGATGGCGAAGTTACCGACCTTCGAAACCATGAGGTTCTTGAGGCTCCCGTCGCGGAAGGCGCCGTAGAGCTTTTCGCGTTCCTTGTTCGGGGTCTTGCCCGTAATCAGCGGGATGTTGAGTTCCTTCGAGAGCGATTCGAGCTGGTCGATGTACTGGCCGATGATAAGCACGCGGTCGTCGGGCTTGTCGTAGTACTTGAGCAGGCGTTCGACGATGTCGGTCTTTTCGGGGTTCGTGCTCGCAAGCGTGATCTTCTCGCGGATAGGCGCGAGGGCGTACTTCATCTTGAGTTCCGCTTCCATCGGGATGCGAATCTCGTTACAGTCCGCAGTCGCAATCCAGCCCTGGGCTTCGAGGATGCGCCACGGGATGTCGTACTTCTTGGGGCCGATAAGGCTGAATACTTCGGTTTCCTTGTGGTCTTCGCGCACGAGCGTTGCCGTAAGGCCGAGGCGGCGGGTCGCCTGCATTTCGGTACTCAGGCGGAACACGGGGGCGGGCAGCAGGTGCACCTCGTCGTAAATCATGAGGCCCCACTTCTGCTGGCTGAAGAGCGGGAAGTTCGCGAGTTCCTTCTTGACTTCTTCGTCGCTGAAATCGTCGAGCGAAGTTTCGGGCTTTTCGTTCTCCGCGTTCTTCACGCGCTTCCTCTGCGTGAGGATCTGGTAGGTCGCGACGGTCACTGGGCCGATTTCCTTGACTTCGCCGGAGTATTCCTTCACCATGTCGATGGGAAGGTCGGTCTTGTCGCAGATTTCGCGGATCCACTGGCGGGATGCCGAGATGTTCGGCGTAAGGATGAGCGTCTTGGTCTGGACGAGGGACATGGTCGCAAGTCCGATGACGGTCTTACCTGAACCGCAGGGGAGCACGATGACGCCCGAGCCGCCCTTTTCGGAACCGCTCGCGTAGAATACCTGTGCCGCTTCCCTCTGGTAGTCGCGGAGTGCGAACTTCTTACCGGAGAGCGTCGTCTCGCGCAGGTGGATGGGCAGCGGGTCGCCCACGGTGTAGCCCGCGAGGTCTTCGACGGGGAATCCGGCGTTCGTGAGTACCATCTTCAGGTGACCGCGGCGTTCCGGGTCCATGATGGCGTGCAGGTCGTCCTTAAGTTCCAAAACGAACGGCTCGACATCCTTGAGCTTGCAGATTTCCGTGAACATGTACTTGTCGTCGGATTCCATGATCAGGAGGTCGCCATCCTTCTTGAGGCGCAGCAGGCCGTAGCGGGCCATGTAGTCCTCGATTTCGGTGATGACCGTCTGCGGGATGGGGTAACGGCTCTGGCTTTCCAGGCGTTCCAGCACTTCGGGAGCGCGCAGGCCGGTTGCTGCCGCGTTCCAGAGGCTCAGGTGCGATATCTTGTATGTATGCAGGTGCTCGGGGCTCTTTACCAGTTCGGTGAAGGGGGCGATTGCGTCGCGAGCTGCTTCGTAGGAGGGGGAATCAACCTCGACCATGATTTCGAGGTTGCTCTGTACAATGATTGCGCCGTTCGGATTCATAGGGCGCCAAATATAGTAAAAATGAGTGCCGTTGGATAGGGGGGATCTGACGGGCTGTTTAAGGCCGCCGACGGATGGACCAAAAAGAAAAACCCCGATTCCTTTGTGGAACCGGGGCTTCGAGCCACCCAGCAGATTTGAACTGCCGACCTGCTGATTACGAATCAGCTGCTCTACCAGCTGAGCTAGAGTGGCATAGCGGGGTCAAAAATAGCAATACAGGTCGTTTTTGTCAAGATAAAAGAGCGTTCGGTTGGCAAAGTCCTTCGTTTTTTCTATGTTTGGTTCACGAATTTTTAACATGGAAGTCTAAAATGGCTAACGAATCTAATCAGAGCAATTCCGAAATCAAGGAGTTTTTTGTCCAACACGGTTCCAAGGTCCTCGTGGCCCTCGCCGTTATTCTTGTTGTTGTCGCCGGCGTCGTCCAGTTCAAGGATAGCCGCAAGGCTGCTGCCGTAGAACAGGCTGAACTCCTCGGTACGGGTCTTACTTATCTCTATGTCAACGACAAGGACAACGCCCTCAGCGAATTCGAGGCGAAGATCAATTCCGGCAAGCTGAACGGCCTCGCCCTCGCCAAGGCTGCTTTGTTCGCTGGCAACATCAAGTTCGAAAAGGCTGACTACGATGGCGCTATCGCGCTGTTCCAGAAGTCCATCGACAATGCCGGTTCTGTGGCGCTGGTCCGTTCTGCCGCAATCCACGGCCTTGCCTCCGCCAAGATGGAAAAGGGCGACTACTCCGCCGCCGCCAAGCTGCTTGAAGACTTCGTGAAGGAATTCGGCAAGCGTACGGGCGACAAGGAAGACCGTTTCCAGAAGGAAGAACCGCAGGATGAAACCCCGATTGTCCCGGATGCCATGTGGAAGCTCGTGCTGCTGCACAACGAACTCGGCTCCAAGAACAAGGCTAAGTCCGTCGCCGAACGCATCGTCGAAGTCTACGGCGATACCCAGCCGTACGCCGACAGGGCCAAGAAGTTCCTCGCTAGCTTCTAGTTTTGATTGATTCGCGGGCTAGGCAAGCGCGAACTTCCAGCCCACGATGAAGATGGCGAAATAGATAGCGACCCATACGAGGTCGGCAAGCGTAGTAGGCGTTCCCCAGCGGAGCGTCTTTTTTTGTGGGATGAGCCCGCAGATTGCGCCCGCGATGAAGCCGTAGGCGTGGCCGAGGATGTCGGCATTTTCGCCGAGCCCGAGGAATACGGCGAGCGAGGCCGCGCCGCACAGGGGTGCGAAGCGACGGAGCATCCCGTGGGTTTCCCGAGGCATGAGCCGGAATTCGATGACGGCGAGGGCCCCGATGGCGGCGAACACGAAGGTCGAGAACCCGAGGGCGCGGTAGTCGCTCTGGACGGTAAGCGCGACGAAGAAGTTCGCGACGGCGCTTGCTACGGCGAGGAAGGGCGCCATGCGTGCAAGCGGGAGCCTGTACGACATGAGGTTTAAGACGATGTAGCCGCTGAGCAGGTTCGACGCGATGTGGCGGGCGTCGCCGTGCAACGTGAGGGCGGTGATGGTGCGCCACCACTGCCCGTGCAGAACCTTGGAGGCGTCGGAGAGCCCGGCGAAATGCATGCGGTCGACGAAGTTCCCGAAGTCGAGGACGGTGCAGACCACGGGTACCAGAAGAACCCATACGGGCTGGAGACTCAGGCTCAAGGGGAGCGGCGGGTTTTCTTCCTTGGGCGGATTCTCCTTGCGGTAGAGCTCGATCTGTTCGCTGGCGCGCGTCTCGAATTCGGGCGAGACGAAAATTTCGAACGGTCCTTCCTCGGAACGCTGGAACCGATGGACGATTCCCTGCGAAAGGAGCACCAGGCTGTAGTCGCGAATTTGTCTGTAAGTGCCGATGGCGATGAGCGTCGATTCTTCGGGTTCTTCGAAGGCGGGCGGTTCCTGGTCGGGTACGGGCGGCTCGGGCGGGCGCTGCTCGTCGTCGCGCAGGGGCGGCAGGGGTCTTCTCCGGATCATGGGGGACATGAGGCGCGGCATGTTAGCCTCTTTCAAGTGCTGCCGCCGACGTGAGCGCGAACTTGCCGGTGGCGGATTCGCATTCGGCGCGCAGGTAGGCGAAATTGTCCGTGTAGACGGCGATGTCTGCCGACGCGGGAGTGGCGACCAGGCTTTCCTTGCAGACTTCCTCTTCTTTCGTGAGCTTGCCGTTGCTCTGGTAGCGCCGGCCGAAGATGCGGATGTAGCGGAAGCCTTCTCCAAAATCCTTGGTGTTGCGGGCGTGGAATACGACGCTCTTTACGCCGTGGACATCGGCATGTTCCCACCACAGCGCGGGGCCGTCGGTGATGTAGCAGTTGTCGCCTTTGAAGGCTTCGTGCAGCATTTCTTGCGTGATGGCAGTGCTCTTGTCACCCTGGAGTCCGGAGGCAACCACGTCACTCCGCATTTCCTGGGCCTCCACGTCACTCCGCAGCCCCGTAGGGGCAAGAGAGTCCAATTGATGTCTTGTGGATACGCTCGTCTCGTTGCGCTCGCCTTCGGCATGACGTGGGAGGCACACCACGGTCCGCACCCTCCCGAACACGTGATCACGCGTGTGCTTGAGCGAGAACAGCGGGGTCGATACGGCGGTCGTGTCGTTCAGGTCGCCGTGCGCGTCGTTGCCGCCGATAGGCAAAAGGTAGTTCCCCTTGCCGAGTTCCTGTATCCAGAATTCGCGCCCGAGCTTGAAGCCTTCGTCGCGCACGCCGTTCCAGAACTGCAGCCCGCGGATGGAATGCGGCTTGTCGCAGTGCAGGTCCTTGGCGGTCCAGTACCCGCGCCGGAACACGAACTTCTCGACGATTCCCATTTGCTGGAAGGGGTGTGCCGCGAAGCAGTGCGCGGTGGTGTCTTGCAGAATCTGTGCGATGCTCCGCGTGGGCTTGTTTTCGAGCCAGTAGCGCCCGCAGTCCCCGAGCCCGGGGAGGTAGGTGTCTGGAGCGAATACGGTGATATGCACGTTCTCGCCCTTGCTGTTGCCTGCGGAAACTTCTTCGCCCGCGAGCAGGAGCGGGTAGCCTTCCCCCTGCGGGAGGGCAGCAATCTCGTCGCGCAGGGCCTGGAACCTCGGCGCCGGGGACCGCGCCTCCTTGGTGTAGTCCTCGTCGGTGAACGCGAAGTCGTAGGCGTGGTCGGTGCAACAGGCGAAGTCGAGCCCGACCGAGGTGGCCGCCTGTTGCAATACGGCAGGCGTGGCCCCGAATTCCACATGGTCGCGCGAATAGTGGGTGTGGCAGTGCATCTCGCCTGCCGCATACCCCGGCGCCTTCGGGGGCATTTCCGCGAGCACGTGCAGTTTTAGCGGTGCGGGCTTTAGGCCGGGAAGGTTCCAACGATCAAATATTTTTACTTTGTCTGTAATATTTCCCGTCGTGGAATCGATGCGGCGTGCGGTAGCCTTGCAGCGGATTTCGTATTTGCCGGCGGGGAGCGTCCCGAGCTTTACGGGGTAAAAACCGATTTGCTCCGTGGCGCGGATTTGCAGGTCGATAGTTCTTGCCTGCAAGGATTCGGCACCTGGCAATCCGCCCTTGATTTCGACTTCAACTTTCTCGATGAGCGTCGGGAACCTGTCCGCGTCGCGCACTACGATCCACAATGCGGGTTCCGTTCCGGGGACCGCCTGGAAGGGCATGTCGAAAATGATTTCGGGCCAGGGCCTGTACAAAAGCGACCAGGGGAGCCTGAACTTGAAATGCGTCTCGGCGTACCGCAGTTTTTCCCCTGGCCAGAAACTCATTGCCCCGCCTTTTTCTCTGTCGTTTTTTCTTCGCTTGCGTTCGGCTTGGCCGCCGGTTCAGAAGCCTTCGGCTCGGTTGCCTTCGCTCCGTCTGCGCCTGTTTGTTCTGCCGGCGGATTTCCTTCCGCGTTCGTTTTTGTTGCGGGAGGTTCGCTTCCGTCAGTCTTGCCGTCGGCCGCGGTGCCGCCCTGGGGTGCATCCGTGGGTTCGGATTTGGCGGTCGTGTCCTTGACGTCCTTCGGCTGGAGTGCCTTGGACTGCGTCGCGGTAGTGTCGCCCAGGGTCATTTTCTTGTTTATGATTCCGAAGCTAGCGCGCACCTGCAGCTGCAAGCCTCCGATATTCCACTTCGCCTTCTCGGTCGGTCCGTCGGGAACGATGTCGGCGAAACTTTCCTTCGATTCTACGGAGATGGAACTGTATCCGATGTCGCCGTAGATGTTGATGCCGTTCCAGCTTGCAATCAGGTAACCGAGGCTTATCCCGAATCCCGCGCCCCAGGGCTTGTTCTCGGCTTCGAGCTTGCCCCACGTGGTATAGATTTCGGTGCCGGGCAGTGTCCAGTACCAGCGGACAGCAATGCTGAAGAGGCCCCCGTTCGAAAGGGTAATCAGGTTCTTGGGAATCGCGAGCCTGTATTCGAGGAACAGCGGGACGCCCTGGATAGTGTAGTTGTAGTTATGAGCCTTGTTCTTGCGGTCGGTGAGCACCACGGATTCGTTGTCGTAGATGAACCCGATGCCCGCGCTCAAAAAGTGGTCGTCCATGAGCTGGTACTGAATGCCGCCCATGATGGGGAAGCAGAAGTTGACCTTCTGGAAGTTCTGCTTGGCGACGTAGAGCGATTCCTCGGCGTTGACGGCCTGTGAACGGAAGTCGGCGTAGATGGTGTCGATGGCGTTCTGGAAATAGCTGCGTTCTTCAAAATCCAGGAAGGATATGGATGCCTGCCCGAAAATGGAAAGCTTTGCCCTGTCGTGTTCTATCCTCTGCTCGTCATCGGCGAAAGCGCCCGTTGCGAGGAACAGTGCGACAAGAGCAAGAACCGGCTTGAAACCCGCATGACCCATGGAAAACCTAGTTCAGCATTTCGCGTTCTTCTTTCTGGACGCGCTTTTTCTCGGCATCCTTCTTTATGCGCTTCTCGAAGCTCTTTTCGGCCTTGGCGATTTTCTCTTCGGTCTTCTCGAGCATCTTCTGCCCGTCCTTGTCGTCGGCCTTGAGTTCCTGCCTGGCGATGTCCAGGTATTCGCGCGCGCTCTCGAATTGGTCGAGGTCGGTGTAGGCCTGCGAAGTGAGGAACAGCGCTTCCTTGCGGCGCTTGGACTGCTTGTAGGTCTCGAGGAATTCCTTGAAGTAGATGACGGCCGCCTGCGGCTTGTCCATGCGCAGGTAGAGTCTTGCCGTCTGGAATTCCTTTTCGGCGAGGCGTTCGACCAAAAGTCCGTAGTAGTAGTTGATGGAATCGCGGAGCGGCGAATCCGGATGGTTCGAAAGGTAGCGTTCGAAGTCCTTCATGGCGACGGTCGTATTCGCGTCGTCGCGGCTTACGCGGAACTCCATGTTGAACGAGGCGATAGCCTTCCTGAATTCTGCGGTTTCCGCATACGGCGAGCCGGGGAAGTTCATCACGAAACTTCCGTATTCCCCGCGGGCCTCGATCCACTGTTCCAGATTGAAGTGGCTTTCGGCAAGCAGGAAAGATGTCTGTTCCAGATAGCCGGTGCCGGCGCAGTAGCTCATGATTTCTTCGAGCTTGTCGATGACGCGTCCGTATTTTTCTTTCTTGAAGAGTTCTTCCGCCTTTTCCAGTTTGTCTTTGCAGAACTGGGTGTGGGTGACTCTTGTGGAAGAATTGGAGGAGCAAGCGCCCAGCAAGGCGACAGAAAGGAAAAGGCTTGTGAACAGGGCTGTCTTTAGAGAAAGTTTCATTTTTTTTCTTCGGTTAATTCTAATTTTTCATCGTTAAAGTAGAAAAAAAAGACCGACAGGAAAAATGATTTTAGTCCGTTATGTGTTGAAAGAACTTATTGGCCCGTTTTTGGCGGCGCTTTTTGGCATAACGTTTTTGTTCGTCGTCGATTTCTTGGTGAAAATACTGGACAACGTGCTTTCGAAGGGGCTGCCTGCATCGACGGTTCTCGAGATATTCGTGCTGAACCTCGCATGGATGCTTTCGCTGTCCATCCCGATGGCGGTGCTTGTCGCATGCCTTATGGCGTTCGGGCGCCTCTCGGGCGACCACGAGATCACGGCGGTGAAGGCGGCGGGCGTTTCGCCCCTTTCGCTCATGCGTCCGGTGATGCTTGTCGCACTTTTGGTCACGGTCCTGATGATCCTTTTCAACAACTGGATCCTGCCCGAGGCGAACCACCGCTCCGTCGAACTGATGAATGCCGTCTCCCGCAAGAAGCCGCACGTGTTCATCGATGCGGGCCGCCTCATCACGCAGTTCCCCGACGTGCAGCTCTGGGTGAACCGCATCGACCCGGTATCGGGCGTGCTCTACGGCATTCAGGTGTATGAACTCGAAAAGAAGGGCGCGCCCAGGGTCGTGTATGCGGATAGCGCTACTCTCGACTACGTGGACAACGGGGCAACCCTCATGTTCCGCATGCGCAGCGGCGAGACGCATATCGTCGATCCCGACAAGCCGGAAAGCTATTTCCGTATCAGGTTCTTCTCGCAGGACCTCGCCATGCAGAACGTGGACGACCGCCTGGAACGCCGGAGCCGCAGTTACCGTAGTGACCGCGAAATGCCTGTCGAAATGATGATGGACGTGGTGAACGAGGCTCGCGCAAAATACGATACGGTTTCGCTCCTCGCTCGCGACAAGCGCCTTGCTCCCCTCATTTCCACAAAGAACATGGTCATCGGGGACAGTATCGTTCCCAGGGATGCGGCGGGGGGGAATCCTCTCGATTCAGTCCAGAGGCGGCGGTCGCTCCAGCGTATCCGCATGCAAGAAATTTCGGCGCTCCGCAATACGGAGAGGCTGTGGGGTAGGATGGAGGCCGAACAGAAGCGTGCCGCCCAGTATCTCGTAGAAATTCACAAGAAGTTCAGCACGTCGTTCGCATGTTTCATATTCGTGCTCATCGGCGCCCCGCTCGGGATTATGGCCCGCAAGGGCGGTATCGGTACGGGTATCATCTACAGTCTTGCGTTCTTCGTGATTTACTGGATTTGCCTTATCGGCGGCGAAAACCTGGCCGACCGTCTCATCATTTCTCCTGAACTCGCCATGTGGGCATCCAACATCATCATCGGCGCATTCGGCATCTTCATCACCATCGCGATGGTGCGTGACCGCTTTACAGGGGATTCCAAGTTCTTCAGGGCCATGCGCGCCATAGGCCGCAAGTTCCGTTCCATCGGCAGGGTTCACGCATGAAGTTCTCGCGTTACCTGATATGGAATTTCGTGAAGATGTTCCTCATCGTGACTATCGGTGCCATCTTCATGTTCGCGGTCATCGACTTCGTTGGCAACATCAAGATATGGCTTGCCCGCGAAACGAAGGACGCTGTTGACTACTATGTGAGCTACATTCCGTACATGCTCTACCTCATCACGCCGGTATCCATGTTCATCGCGGTACTCGCCTCGGTGGGCAACATGTCCAGGCATCTCGAGATGAGCGCCATGCAGAGCTCCGGCCAGAGCCCGCTCAAGACTTTGTTCCCCATATTCTTCCTGGGCATACTCGTGTCTTTCGGGTCGTATGAGATGAGCGAACTGTGGCTTCCGGATGCCAACCACAAACGCCTCGAAATCATGGAGACCAACGCGCAGAAAAAGAAGAATCCGCGCATCAAGGAAAAGAGCGACTTCACGTTCATCGATAGCGAGAAGGCGAGCTGGTTCTTCAAGTTCTATTCGGGCAGGGCGAAGATGGGCCGTGACGTGGTGCTTCTGCTGCGCGAACAGGGAAGGCTCGTGGAACGCTACGACGCCAAGAGTGTCCGGTGGGTGGAACCGGATACCTCCTCGATCGACAGCACCTCCCGCGACAGCGTGATGAAGAGCTACGAGGAAAATTCCTACTGGGTGTTCGAACGCGGGATGAAGCGCATATTCAACAAGGATGGCACGGTGACGGTCATACCGATTACGCGCGAAAAGATGGTCGGGAAGGTCACGACCCGTCCGGCGGACCTCATCAACGAGCGTCAGGTGCCCGACGAGATGGATTCCAAGATGGTCAAGGAGCGTATCGAGGTGCTCAAGCGTTCCGGCGAAGACACCCGCGCGATGGAGACGGCCCTCCATTTCAAGCTTTCCGCCCACTGGATGAACCTGATCGTGCTGCTCATCGGGGCGGCCCTCTGTCACCGTTATAGCCGTTCTGGGGGCCTTTCCCAGAAATTCGGCATTGGCCTCTTGCTCGTTTTTAGTTATTATATTCTGGAAAGAATCGGATTGAAGATGGGTGAGAACGGCGCGCTTTCTCCATTCTTGGCTGCCTGGATTAGCCATATCGTCTTTGGTGGCGTCGCGTGCACCATGCTCTACCGCTCTTTCCGGCTTTAAGTGTAGAGGATGCAGATGCAGATATCGATGATAATGTTCGCTGTTGCAGGCTTGCTCCTGGGAGTTGCCTTCCAGGGAGGCATGTTCCTGTTCCTCATCCCGTTTGCAGGTGTCGCCGCGGCACTCGGGTACATGAACCTGCCGCGCGTTCCCGGCGGCAAGACGGCCTCGTTGCCGGTTGTCGGCTCCGCGGTGAAGGCTACCGGGATTTCTCCGGCCGTCACGCCCGAACTCAAGAATTCTTTTGACGATTCCGCATCGGAATACAACGAGCCCGGTTCTACGCTGCGCGTAAATCAGGTGTGGGCCCGCGCCGATGCCGACGTGAAGAAGGCTTTCAGCGACATGCTCGAGGGCCTCAAGCGCGTTGTCCCGAACGTGCACTCGCTCGTGCTGTTTTCGCCCCTCAATTCCATGAAGGAATGGGGCATGCGCGCCTACGCCTGCACCAATCCCGACGTGCGCATCGCCTCCGACGTGAAGATTACCGAGAACACGGGGCTCATAAGCCAGCTTTTCCGCATGGACGTGAGCCGCCTGCTCGAAGGCGACCTTTCGGGCGGCAAACAGCTTCTCTACTATATCGACAATCCGATGGTCAAGTCCGTGGTCGCGGTCCCGATGCTCGACCGCGGCAAGAACCGCGTGGGCGCCCTGGTGATGGATTCGCTCTACCCGAACGCGTTCAACCAGCAGACGGCCCAGGCGCTCACCTATATCGCGAGCACCCTCTACACGCTTTATTTCAAGAGCTTCGTCTCGGCAAAGAACTACATTGAGCAGCAGCAGTTCAGCGTGCTCTACCATTACCAGCACCAGTTCTTCAAGAACATGACGGTGAAGGACGTGTTCCGCCAGATTTTCGAATACGTGAAGGGCAATATTCCTTTCGACCGCATGATGATTCTCGCCCTCGACCGCCAGAACGACAACAACCTGCACCAGGAACGCGTGGGGCATGTCGTGTGCTGCGACGGTATCGACGCCGACCAGTTCGTGAACAAGAAGTTTACGCTTTCCGACAAGGGCCTTGCCATCCTCGCGCTGTACCACAACAGGCCCGTGGAACGCACTTTCAACCAGTCCGCCTTCAACGCCTACATCCCGCGCATCGACAACCAAGAAAAGAAGAACATGGAATTCCGCCAGCTGTTCGTGATGCCCGTGCCTACGGAGACGAATGCGGAACAGGCGGAACTTGCCATCTGCCTCGAGAGCCGCAGGAACGACCGCTACTCCGAACACGAGATGAACTTGCTCAAGGCGTTTGCGGGGGTCGCGGGCTTCGCGTATGCGCGCGCCTGCCAGGCCGAACAGGACAAGGACCTCGCGACGCGCGACGGGCTTACCGGCCTTATCAACCACCGTACGCTCCACGAGAACCTGCGTACCGAAAAGATTCGCGCCGACCGCCAGAGGTACAATATCGGCGTGCTCATGATGGACATCGACCATTTCAAGAGCGTGAACGACACCTACGGTCACCCGATTGGCGATGTGGTCATCAAGGGAATCGCCTCTGCCATCAGTGGTGAAATCCGCAAGGAAATTGACGTGGTCGCCCGTTACGGCGGCGAGGAATTCGTCGTGGGTCTTGTCGACACGACGGCGGACGGCATGATCGAGACTGCGGAACGCATTCGCCATGCCGTGATGAAGCTCGAGTTCGACGTGCACCAGCAGGAACCGCTCCGCGTGACAGTGAGCATCGGCGCCTTCCTCGTGACGCCCGAATTCCACGACATGAAGAAGGCCGTGAACTATGCCGACCAGGCACTCTACAAGGCGAAGGAGGGTGGCCGCAACCAGGTCATCCAGTACACGGAACTGCCGATGGAACCCGCACCCGTGGACGATGGCATTCCGGTGCTTTCGTCTTCGATGAAGGCCTAGCACAGAATGTTTACCGTTATAGATTGGATTGTCCTCGCGGCGTACCTGCTGCTTTCCCTCCTCATTGGCCTCTGGGTTTCCCGGGGCAACAAGAACCTCAAGGAATACATGTTCGGCGGCGGCACCATCCCGTGGGTTGCCGTGGGCATCAGCCTCATCGCCACGTCCGTGAGTGCGACGACGTTCCTCGGGGCGCCTGCCGACGTGTATGGCGACAACATGACTTTCCTCATGTTCCAGATTGGCGCCCTCCTGAGTATCATCGTCGTGGGTTTCGTGTTTATCCCGAAGTTCCGTAGCTCGGGCATCAACAGCGCGTATGAACTTTTCGAGGTACGCTTCGGCTCCAAGACGGTGCGCAGGCTTGCCGCGGTCTTCTACAGCCTGCACCTCCTTTTGCGTA
Organism: Fibrobacter succinogenes; assembly: GCA_902771595.1. Classification (GTDB taxonomy): domain Bacteria; phylum Fibrobacterota; class Fibrobacteria; order Fibrobacterales; family Fibrobacteraceae; genus Fibrobacter; species Fibrobacter succinogenes_C. The sequence goes on from CACXXH010000034.1 coordinate 18,359, forward strand.
CGGGTATCTTACTTTATGCGCCGTCGCTCGTGCTTGCGCAGATACTGCATGTCGATTTGAAGGTCGCCATTGTCGTGTCCGCCGCTGTCGCAATTTTCTACACGTGGTTCGGCGGTATCAAGGCTGTCATCTGGACCGACGTGATGCAGTTTTGCGTGTTCTTCGGTGGCGGCATCCTGGTGCTCGTGCTCATCTCGAATGCCGTGGGCGGTTTCGGCGAGATGGCCGCGCTTGCGAGCGAGGCGGGCAAGACCAAGTGGTGGGACGCTACGATGGATGTTTCCAATGCGCGCACGCTTATTTCGGCCGGATTCGCGTATGCCATCCTCGAGATTGCGATACGCGGGTGCGACCAGCAGTTTGTGCAACGTTATTTGAGCTGCAAGGACGTGAAGGCGGCGAACCGCTCCAGCGTCCTCTCGATGGTTCTCGGCTGCTTCGTCTCGATTCTCTTCTACTGGGTGGGTGCCGCGCTCTACGTTTACTACAAGATGGCGAACGTCGCCCCGCTCCCCGAAGGAATCGGTCAGAACGACGTGTTCCCGTATTTTATCGTGAACGGCCTTCCGGTGGGCGTGACCGGCTTGATTGTCGCCGCCATCTGTGCGGCCGCCATGAGCAGCCTTTCGGGAGCCATCAATTCGCTCAGCAACACGTCTGAACGCGATTTCCTGGGATGGGAAGAATCGAAGGGAATGGGCGGACTCAAGCGCGCAAAGATCTGGACAGTGGTCTGGGGCGTGCTCGGTGTCTTCTTCGCTCTGTTTGCCGCGACGCAGCAGGGGAGCCTTCTCAAGAATGCGCTCTTCTTTACCGGGCTTTTCACCGGCCCGCTCCTCGGCATGTTCCTGCTCGCGTTCTTTGTCAAAGGACTCAAGAGCTGGCAGGTGGTCGTTGCCGTCGTTTGCGGCATGGCGAGCCTCGTGCTCGTGCAGGGAATCCCCGCGTTTGGCGTGCCCGCGGTGTTTGAAAATGTCTTCAGCTGGCCCTGGATGCCGTTTATCAGCATGACGACTACTGTGCTTGTCGCCGTTGTGCTCAAATACGCGGTGTTGCTCGCTTCGAAGAAGTAGGAACTATATTCTAGATTAGACTATAAAATCCGGTAAAAATCTTTTTGCCGTGGGCAGTTGCCTTCGGCAATATCTTTTTGTGTAATTTAAGAAGTGGTTCCAACAAGGAGTGCCTTATGCAGAACAAAGTATCATACGTCGTCATTATCATCCTCGCATTTGTATGCCTGGTACTTTCCTTGAGCATCGGGCGCGCTTCCGATGTGTCTGCGCAAAAAAATGTTTCGTCTTTGGAACCGGTCCCGGAGCAGGAGGCTCAGCCGTTTGGTGGTGTGGCTGTCTCCAGCGAAGAGACCAAGAATTTCTTGGCGGATGAATATGTCACGTCTTTTACCTTGGTCTTGAAACACAAGAACAAGGATGCCGCCTACAAGCACCTGAACGAGAGCCGTGACAAGATCCTCACTTTGCTGAAAAAGCGTTCCGTTGATTCGCGGGCATATGAATTCAGCAGTGCGGCGGTGAAAGACGACTGGAAATATACGAATCACAAGAAGATTTTCTTGGGCTATGTAGCCTCGCAGAATGTGAAGGTCATATCCCATAGCAAACAGGATGCCGATTCGCTGGAGTTGGACTTGGCGGGTCTTGCCTTTGTCGATAACGTGTCCACCTCGTCGCGGTTGAAAAACGCGGAAGCCCTAGAAGTTTCCGTCATCAAGGAGGCCTGCAAGAAGGCGTCCAAACTGGCCGATGTGCACGCCCGGAGCGTCGGTGCCGAAGCCGGGAAGGTCTTGTCGGTGGAAGGCTCTTCGATGGTTGAAAAATTGAGTTCTTCGGATTCTGTTGAGGTCTTGGCCTCGATTGCGGCGAACCTTTCGCTGGTAGGGGTGGAAAATGGCGGAAAATCTTATGTCCGTGTTTCGCAAAGCGAGAACAAGAAATTCCTGGCCGACAAGTTTGTCGTAGTCGTGGGTATGTCGATGAACGGTGCTGACAAGGAAATGATTTATAAGCGGGTGAGTGAACGCCGCAATGATGTGGTGCAACTGGCGAAAGACCTGGGCGTCGCCGAATCCGAGATAGACGAGGAGTCCATGCATCTGTTCAAGAGGCCGGATTATGAATTCGACAGCAATGAATCCCGCAAGGATGCCTTCAGGGCGGCCCAGAAGATTACGGTCAACTTTACGGCCAAGGCGGCCGCGGAAGCCTTCCTGGACGGTATGGTGGGTATGGAAAACTCCCGCGTGCTTGCTGCCCGCCCTGTTCTGAAAAATGAAGATTCCCTCAGGGTCCAGGTGACCAATATCGCCGGCAAAAAGGCCATGTCCCGCGCCAAGGCGATAGCCGAAGGCTTTGGCGGGTCTCTCGGCAAGGTCGTTTCCGTGAGCAACAAGCCCGAAAACGAGTTCGGGAGAACCGGTCTTGGCTCTCTCAATGGAGCCTTGTTGCGCAAGGCTAGGGGAAAGTCCGCTCCCATGGTGCTGCCTGATGCTGATTTCCCGAAACCCGGGATGAATATCGCCGATTCCGTGTCAGTTTCTGCATATCTCGCGGTCACTGCCGAAATCGAATAAATAAACGATCTCCCGAATTCGGCTAGGTTTTTAAAAGGTGGTGTCCCATGGAACTTGTAATATTTGCCTTGCCTATCGTTATTATCTTGCCCATAATTACAGTTGTATTTGCAAAGCTAATAACTAAAAAAGAAAGACATGCTTTTGAACAACAACAAAACACAGATTTGTTTATCAAACTTCAAAAAGCAGCCAAAGGTTTCAAGATAGCCTCAATCGTATCCGTATCTATTCCCTTTCTATTGCTTTTCCCGTTTCTGTTTAGTAAACCAACCCATTCTACCGGAGACGATCTCCTGGTATTCCTAGTTTTTTTGTCTGTAGCAATAATTGTTTCATCGCTTTGTAGCGTCAACTGCTACAATTATCTTTTCTACGCCTCTAGTAGCAAAAAAGCATTCTGGATTTTATTTACTCCATTTCTTCCGTTTTTCATTATAGGAGGTTTTATAACCTTCATTATGAGCTTGTTTGGCGGCGGTATTATCGACTCCGGATTGATAATCATGGGACCGTTCGCAATGATTTTGGCTATAATGGCGTATGTTTTGCATCTTAAAAGGAAGTCCTTTAACGCAAATTCCTGAAAAAAATACGATTTGACTTGACAGAGCCTACAAAATACTGTATTTTTGTGTAGTGGAACAAATGTTCACTATTTTGCGAGGTGCGCATGGCTCAAGAAAATATGGATCAGGAACAACGGGAAGCGGTGGAAACCACCGAGGGTTATGTGCGCGTGGTGGCGGGGGCCGGTTCGGGCAAGACCCGGACGCTGACCCAGCGTTACTTGTACCTCGTGAAGGAGATGGGCATTTCGCCGTCGAACATCCTTTGCGTCACGTTCACCAACAAGGCCGCGAACGAAATGAAGAAGCGCATCCGCACGGTGCTGGGTGGCGACGACAGCGGCTATATTTCCACGTTCCACGGCTTTTGCGTGCGGTTCCTGCGCGAAGAAATCCACGTGCTGAACTACCCGAAGGAATTCATGATTCTGGACGAAGACGACCAGAAGTCCCTTTTGCACAAGGCCTACGCCGATTTGGGTTACTCGCTCAAGGATTTGAAAATCAGCAGCGTTATCGACTATATCGGGGGCCGCAAGGCTGCCGACATCAATTACGTCTCGCTTTTTGCGGAACTGCCTTCGGAGGGCATGGCTTCTAAGGATCATTTGCTCGCGCTTTCGGATGCCGCCGACGACAAGTGGATGAAGGTTTATTACCGCTACCTCTACGAGCAGAAAAAGAATTACGCGCTGGACTTTGACGACCTGATTCTTTCGACGCTCTACATTCTCGAGAACTTTCCGGAACAGCTCGACAAGTGGCGCAAGCGCATGATGTACATCATGGTCGACGAATACCAGGATATCGACGGGCAGCAGTACCGGCTGGCGGACTTGCTCGCGAGCTACCACAAGAATCTTTTTGTGGTGGGTGATCCGGACCAGACCATTTATGGCTGGCGCGGCGCCGATGTCAACCGCATTCTGGAATTCGACAAGACTCACGAAAATACCAAGACGATTTTACTGCAGAACAATTACCGCTCGACGCCGAACATTCTGAAGGTTCCGGACGCGGTCATCAAGAACAATAAGTTCCGAATCGAAAAGGTCTTGAAGCCAAAGCGTGCCGACGGCAAGACGCCTGTCTTTTACCACGCCAAGAACACTCGCGAAGAAGCCCGCTGGATTGTGGAGCAAATCCAGAACGCCGTGCAGAATGCGGACGGAGTGCATTACAAGGATATCGCGGTGCTCTACCGCATGCATTCGCAGTCCCGTTCCGTGGAAGAAGCCTTGATGGCGGAGGATATCCCGTATAAGGTTTACAGCGGGGTGGGCTTTTACCAGCGCAAAGAAATCAAGGATGTCATTTGCTATTTGCGAATGCTGGTGTACGCCGACGACTTGTCGTTCATGCGTACGGTGAATACGCCCAAGCGCCAGTTCGGCCCGAAGAAGATTGCGGCCTTGCAGGATTTTGCCGATGCGCGTGGTGTAGGCCTTTACGAGGCTCTGCTTGAAATTGTTTCGGAGGCGGGCCTTTTGAACAACGTTGCTGCCGATGTCTCGTCGCAGGCGGAACTTTCATCCGTCGGCAACGAAAAGCAAAAAATCGATTTCGACTGCAAGGGCTTCTTGTCGCGTAGCAATGTGGTGGAATACGTGAAACTGATCGAGAAGTACCGCTCCCGCTACAAGGACATGAGCGTCTCCGAAGTTCTCGCGAAAATCCTGCGCGAAACCAAGTACGAAGAAATGCTGCGCCTCGATGGCGACGAAGACCGCCTGGACAACCTGGCGGAACTCAAGCAGGGCATTCTGGAATTCGAGAACTACTACGAAGAAGACGCCTCGCTGGATGAATACCTGCAGAACATCGTGCTGTTCACGAACGCCGACGAAGACTCCGAAGAAAAAGACCGCGTGCAGCTCATGACGATCCACAACGCGAAGGGCCTGGAATTCCCGTACGTGTTCGTGTGCGGCTTGAACGAAGGCTTTTTCCCGGTCAAGCGCGTGCAGAACAAGATTCAGCTCGAAGAAGAGCGGCGCCTGGCCTATGTGGCCTTTACCCGCGCCGAGAACGTGCTTTGCCTGAGCGATGCCGAAGACGGCGTGGCAGGGGAAAGCGGAACACGCTATCCGTCCAGGTTCCTGCTCGAAATGGGCTTGGACGGGCTTGATGTGGCGCGCGGCATTTCGGAGGATTTCCTTGAGGCGGCGAAAGCCTACATTGAAAACGTGGATTTCGAGCGCGATTTTTTGAGCGACGAAAGCCTAGGGCCCGTAAAAAAGGCGCCTTCGGCTGATTTTGCCGCGGGCGACAGCGTGATGCACAAGATTTTTGGCGTGGGAGTCGTGCGGACGGTAGACGAAAAGAATTTCTGCTACGAGATTTCCTTTGAAAAGTTCGCTACGCCTCGTTCCATCCAGTTTGATTTTCCCCTGAACCGGGTGTAGGAAGAATGATTGACAGGGTATTTGTCAACCCCTCCGCGTAAAAAAATATGCTTTTTGGGGTGTGAATAGATTCCAAAAAGTGCCCGAATGTCTAAATGTATGTGCGATAGGGACTTGGAAAGTTGCAGACCCGACCTGCGGTGGCAGTTTGACGTTACATTTTTGGAAGATGTTGATAAGTTTTTCGGATGTTACAAAAAAAATACGGTTTTTTTTCGAAAAAAGGTCTCAAATCTTCAAATCTTTTATTATCTTATACCCATATCTTGTGTTACTGGTTTGGTGTTGAACACAAGATATAGTGGAAAAATGGAAAACAAGCTTATTTTGAATAAACGTCTTTTGACTAGGGCCTAGTTAATAGATTTGAAGGATAGGTGATGATTTTTACAGTCAAGAAGCGCGACGGCCGCGAAATGCCGTTCAACATCGAGAAGATTTCGGACGCCATTGTAAAGGCGTTCCGCGCCTCCGGCGAGCTCAACGACCAGATCAAGGCCTCCCAGGAGCAGATTGACCTCCTTGGCCACGAAGACGTCTTGAGCAGTACTGCTCTAAAGGTAGCCGCCTATGCCGTGGGCCGTCTCGAGGCCGAAGGCAAGACCAAGCCCGATATCGAAGAAATCCAGGATGCGGTCGAAAAGGCGCTCACCGACAACAACTACGCGGATACCGCCAAGAGCTACATCCTTTATCGTGCCGAGCGCACCCGCATCCGCGAGGTGAACACTCGTCTCATGCACACGCTCCGCGACATCACGTTCAGCTCCGCGAAGGAATCCGACCTCAAGCGCGAGAACGCGAACATCGACGGCGATACCGCGATGGGCACGATGCTCAAGTACGGGTCTGAATCGGCGAAGCACTTCTACACGATGATGATGCTCAAGCCCGAGCACAGCCAGGCCCATTCGAACGGGGATATCCACATCCACGATCTGGATTTCTATTCCCTCACCATGACCTGCTGCCAGATCGACCTGATTAAGTTGTTCAAAAACGGCTTCAATACGGGTCACGGGCACCTGCGCGAACCGAAGGATATCCGCAGCTATGCGGCTCTCGCGGCGATTGCCATACAGAGTAACCAGAACGACCAGCACGGCGGACAGTCGGTGCCGAACTTCGACTATGCCATGGCCGACGGCGTGCGCATCACGTACCGCAAGTCTTACCTCTCCAATATGGTGAAGGCGCTCATCCTCTTCACCGGCAAGGAAGAGGAAGAAATCCTGCCTATCGTAAAGAAGCTCCATTCCGAAATGGCGGAAATGGGCATGGTGGCAACGCTTGTGCCGAACGAGAAGTTTGTCGAGACGGAAGCCCGCGAACTTTCCAAGTCCTTCGATACCGAGATGGTGATGAAGTCCCAGAAGTTCGCCGAGAAGCAGGCCTACGAAGAGACCGACAAGGCGACCTTCCAGGCCATGGAAGCGTTTGTCCACAACCTGAACTCCATGCACAGCCGCGCCGGTGCGCAGACTCCGTTCTCTAGCATCAACTACGGCATGTGCACCGATCCGGAAGCCCGCATGGTGATGAAGAACCTCCTCCTCACTACGGACGATGGCCTGGGCGGTGGCGAGACGGCCATCTTCCCGATTCAGATTTTCCGCGTGAAGAAGGGTATCAACCTCAATGAGGGTGACCCGAACTACGACCTGTTCAAGCTTGCCTGCAAGGTGAGCGCGAAGCGTCTGTTCCCGAACTTCAGTTTCCAGGATGCACCGTACAACCTGCAGTACTACAAGCCGGGTCACCCCGAAACGGAAATCTCTTACATGGGTTGCCGTACCCGCGTTATCGGTAACAACTACGACCCGAGTCGCGAAATCTCGTACGGCCGTGGCAACCTGAGCTTCACCTCCATCAACCTCCCGCGCATCGCCATCAAGATGCGTTCTATCGACCTGTTCTTCAAGGAACTCGACCGCATGCTGCAGCTCGTGAGCGACCAGCTCATGGAACGCTTCGCCGTGCAGAGCCGCCGCAAGGTCAAGAACTTCCCGTTCCTCATGGGGCAGGGCGTGTGGATTGATTCCGACAAGCTCGGCTGGGAAGACACTGTGGGCGAAGTCATCAAGCACGGTACGCTCTCCATCGGTTTCATTGGTCTTGCCGAAACCCTGGTGATGCTCACGGGTAAGCATCACGGCGAATCTGAATCTTCGCAGCAGCTCGGCCTCAAGATTATCGGCCACATGCGCGATTTCTGCGACAAGGAATCTAAGCGCCTCGGCCTCAACTTCAGTTTGCTTGCCACGCCTGCCGAAGGCCTTTCCGGCCGCTTCGTGCGCATGGACAAGAAGAAGTACGGCATTATCCCGGGCGTTACCGACCGTGATTACTACACCAATTCGTTCCACGTGCCGGTGTACTACCAGATTTCGGCTTTCAAGAAGCTCGCTCTCGAAGCCCCGTACCATGCGCTCACCAACGCGGGCCACATCAGCTACATCGAGCTCGATGGCGACCCGACGCAGAACCTTGACGCGTTCGAGAAGATTGTGCGCTACATGGCTGAGGTGGGCATCGGTTACGGTTCCATCAACCATCCAGTTGACCGCGACCCTGTCTGCGGATTCGTGGGCGTCATCGGTGACACTTGCCCCCGCTGCGGACGTAGCGACGGCCATTACATTTCTGAAGAAAAACTGAACGAGCTCCGGAAGAAGTTCCCGGGAATGCCTGCGTTCCGCGGCATCAGATAACCATTTTTTATCAAGGAGTAAACAACATGTCAGACAAAGAAAAATCCCTCTATGGCGAAGGCGTGTGCTTCGAACGCATCCGCCGCATCACGGGCTATCTCGTTGGTACGGTCGACCGCTTCAACAACGCAAAGCGTGCCGAAGTCAACGACCGCGTAAAGCACGGCGTGTAACATGGAAGAAGCTCCGCGCTTGCGGATTGCCGGAATTGTCCACGAATCTTTCGTGGATGGTCCCGGGATTCGCTTGGTTATCTTTACCCAGGGGTGCAATCACCATTGCCCCGGCTGCCAAAACCCCCAGACCCACGATTTCAACGGGGGTCGTTTTTCTGATGTAGAAGAAGTTGTCGCTGCGCTGGACGAGAACCCGCTTTATGACGGGGTCACTTTTAGCGGCGGCGACCCGATGGACCAGGCGGAAGCCCTGGTTCCCTATGCACGCGCCATCAAGGAACGTGGACTCAACCTCGTGATTTTCACGGGCTACACCTACGAACGCCTCATTGAACTTGCCGCAGGACGCCCGGGATTCACGGAACTCCTGAGCTATGCCGACATCCTCATCGATGGCCCGTTCATCATGGCGAAGAAGTCGCTTGAACTCAAGTTCCGTGGCTCCTCTAACCAGCGCATCATCGATGTGCCGAAGAGCCTTGTCGAAGGCCACGTGGTGCTGCACAGGATTCAGCTCGAAGAGATGAAAGAACGTCCCGATCTTGTTCCGGCATAATCAAAAAAGTGTGATTTCAAACATCGGTTTTGGATGCCGAGATAAAGTATGGAAATATAAGTTCCTCGCCCTGTTTCGGGCGGGGACATTTACTTTATATTTAGAGAAAAATTTAATCAAGAGATATGGAAGGATTTCATGAAAAAGCTGTTTGCCGGCTGTGTTGCCGTCTCTTTTGCCGCGATGCTTGCGGCCTGTGGTGACGATTCTTCGTCTACATCCCCGGATGCTTCCGGGAACGAAAGTTCTTCCTCGTCTGCCGTCATCCTGAGTGGCGACAGCCACGAAGGATCCAGTCCGTCGTCTTCCAGCGCACCATCTTCCTCTGTCGCTTCGAGCGAAAGTCGCGCCCTGGTTTCGGGGGGTGTCTGGCCGCAGTTCCTCTGGGACGGTTCTGCCGATGAGGAAGGTCGCGTAGTGACCGGAAGTGACGACAAGACTGCGGGATACTGGTACGATTTCAATGACGCTAACGATGGAGGCTCATCGAAGTTTACCTATCCGCCGGACATTAAAAAAGCGTGTGACGAAAACTGGTATACCGGCACCTGCTACGAATTCATGATGGAAACCTATGGCGGAATAAAGGGAACGGTTAAATTGGGCGCTGGTGCCGAAAATCCGTATGTGGGGCTCGGCTTCAACATCCTGAACGAGGACCAGGATGGAGCCGATATTTCGGAATGGGGAGGCCTCTGCCTGGAATACTCTTCTGGACTCAAATTCCAGGTCAAGATTGTTCCTGAATATGACCTGACGATGTTGGAGTGCGATTTTATTGCCAGTATCGGCGCTTCGGAATCTGTGAAAACGGTCGATATCCCGTGGAGCAAGTTTAAATCGAGTTGCGGCGCAGGAATAGCGATTGATGCGGCCAAGGTCCTTGCGAATGCTTCTGCGGTCCACCTGCGGTTCGATGGCAAGGCGGGAGATACGGGTGATTTCCTTCTCACGAAGATCGGTTCCCTCGGGCAGTGCGGCTCCGGCAGCGCTCCGGTGTCTTCGTCCGCTGTTGCGCCGAAGTCCTCTTCGTCCACCGTCCTGGCGTCATCTTCTAGTGCCAAGTCCATTATCGGGAATATGCTCTGGGATGGCTATAACGACCGCGGCGAAGGTCGAGTTGAAACGGGTGGTGACAGCCGCACTTCTGGGTACTGGTATCAATTTAACGATCGCGATAACGGAGGGAGTTCTGCACTTCAGTTCCCGTTCGATGTTGATACGCTAATTTATGATTCTCCATTCCCGGAACTCATCGAAAAACGCCACGGAATTGAGTTGGGAGTCAAGTTCGGAGAAGGCTACGAAAAGCCGTATGCGGGTGTGGCTTTCAATGTCTGGAACGAAGAACAGGAAGGTGTGAGTGTTTCTCCGTGGGGCGGAATTTGCCTTCAGTACAAATCATCTATTGATTTCGAGATCGAGCTTGGTCTTGAATACGGTGCAATCCCGACGATGGGGGCGTGTAGCTTTGTGGCGAGAGTTCCGGCTTCTACAAGTGAAAAAGTCAGCGATTTTGTCTGGGAAAAGTTCAGGAACAACTGCGGTGCTGGCGTAAGCCCCGATTTAACGGATGTCTTGAAAAAGGTTGCTTCTGTTAGGCTGAAGTTCTCGGGCGCGGCCGGGACTACGGGAGATTTCTTAATTCAGCGAATCGGGGCCGTGGGCATGTGTCACGATATGATACCTGCTGGGCCGTAAGTTATTGCAAATTCGGCGGGAAAAAATCCTGAAAAATGGAAAATTGGGGATTAAGGCTGGCGAAAGTACCTCGTTCTATCCCCAATTTTATAGTTTGTTTGTAATTCAAAGTGCGTTGTCTCCCTTCGAGTGGGGATAGAAATCGCAAAAAGCCGCAATTAAATCCCCAAAAGAAACTTCTTGGCTGGGCCGCGGCCTCCTTTGCGCTCCTGTTTCTGTTAATTTATTCTGAAAATTGGGGATTAAGGCTGACGAAAATACCCTATTCAATCCCCATTTTTCGAAAAATCCGTTGAATTACGAAGCCTTTGGGCGCTACAGCAGCACTCTCTCCCTCAAGTGCTGAAATTTTTCAGTTATGCTCACGATGTTTGCATGTGAAAAATTTCAGTCGCACCCTCTTCTCGGCTCCGAGTTCCTTTCGTTTAGAGCGGGAAAAGCGTGCTAAACGAGTGTCGCAGAAAAATGCTTGCATTTTTCTATGACCGAGTGACGCCGCGGACGCCGAAGGCGTCAAAAGGGAATACTCGGCTTCGGGCGCTCGCTACGCGAGCCGAAGCCTCGCCCTACGGGCTCGATGCTCGTTACACTCGCATCAAGCTCAAAAACCTCCTATTGCATGCGCTTTGCGCACGGAGGTTTTTGCCGCACCCTCTCCCCCAAGGGGTCTCGGCTCCGGTCTCTCAGCACATAAAAAAAGAAACCACTCATTTGAGTGGTTTCTTTTAGAGCGGGAAAAGGGACTCGGACCCTCGACCCCGACCTTGGCAAGGTCGTGCTCTACCAACTGAGCTATTCCCGCGAGGTGAGCACAATTATAGAATATTAATTTAGGGTTGTCAAGGGTATTTGCAAAGAAAAAATCAAAATTTCGTTTTTTTTGCCCTTCAATTCGAAAAAACCTTCCCGCTTGCATAAAAATCCGTGCGGAAGGGGCTTCGGCAGCGCCATGAAGAGGTCTTCGGATATTAAGAATTCCTGTCCGAGGCGTCCGCAGAGCGCCTGAATGCGGCTCGTGGTGTTCAGCACGTCGCCGTGATAGGCGAGTTCGCTTCCAAAATTCCCGACTTCGGTGGTGACTACGCGCCCGCAGTGGGCCGCCGCCTTGAAACTCGGGACCCTGCCGTACTTGCGAATGAACTTGTAGCTTATCCTTTCGAGGCATTCGCTGAAGTCGAAGAAGCAGTTTACCGGTCGCGCCTTTTTCCTGCATGCGGAAATGGGCCAGGTGAGGAATGCGCCGTCGCCTGCTATCTGGTAGATTTCGCCGCGGTTTTCTTCGCAGCAGTTGGAGAGCAGCTTGTAGTAGTCCTTCAAGAAACTGCTGTACTTCACGTGCCCTAGTTCTTCGGCGAGCGTGGTGGAGTTGCGCAGGTCCACCATCATGAACACGAGATCTTCTTCGAGAGGTTCCTGCGACTTGCCGAGCAGCGTGTTCCAGAAAACGCGCGGCCCGAACTTCTTGTGCACCGAACGCACGAAGGTGATGAGGTATGCCATCAAGAAGAACACGAGCAGGGACATCTGCATTGCGGGCTTGGAGAATTCCGAGATGATGGTGGCGATGCTGTCTTCGTTCACCATGCCTTCGCCAACCTTCGTTCGGAACAGCAGTATGCAGAGGACGGTGCTCGAGCAGATTGCCGAGACGAAGTACGCCGTGCGCATCAGCAGGGATTTCCAAATAGACCTGCAGTCCATTTCGTCCCTGAGGATAAGGATGTCGTACACGCCGTGCGAGAGTCCCATGAACAGGGCGAACTGTAGCATCGAGAGAACTTCGCCCGCGTCAATCGTTCCGAACTGGGCGTAACTGTCGACAGCCGAGAAACCTTCCGCGGCAAAAATCCAGCAAAAGACGTAGTAGCAGACCGCGTTGAATTTTCTCTCTGTCTGGCGTGTGATTCTCATTGGCGGTCTAATGGACGAACAGGGGAAGAGCCCAGATCATGGCGATGAGGATGATGTCCTTGTAGGAATCGTCCAGCAAAAGGGTAGATGCGAGGAAGAACACTATCGTGGCGATAGTGAGGAATATGAACAGGGGAATCTTTTTTTTCACCCGATCGATGAATTTCTTCTTTTTCTTGTCTTCCATGTTACGGATATAAATTAAATTTTTACAAACGGAACCCAAAAAACTTAAAAAAAAATAACTTGACGATGCTCGGCCTGTATATCCATGTCCCTTTTTGTGCAAAAATCTGTGATTATTGCGATTTTCACGCATTTTCGGCACCAGAATGGTTACAGTTGGAATATTTGGAGCTGATTTCGAGGGAAATGACCGTTTTCGCGGAGCGCCATCCGGGCGTGTTTTCCCGAGTCGAGACCCTGTATATAGGCGGGGGGACGCCTTCCGTGCTTTCGCCGGAGCGCCTGGCCAAGCTTTTCGGGATTGTCGCCGGTGCGGGCGTAAACATGGGGGCGCTGAAAGAGGCGACGATGGAGTTCAATCCGGAATCCTGCGACGCCGAACGCATCTCCGTGGCGCAGGAATCGGGCATCACGCGGGCAAGCCTAGGGCTCCAGACGCTCCGTGACGACCTGCTTTCGCGGGTTGGCCGTAGGCACGACGTAGCGACAGGCCGGCAGGCCCTCGACCTGCTCCTCTCGCAAAGGGGCCTGCGGGTGAACGCCGACCTCATGTTCAACCTTCCGGGGCAGGGAATCGACGACATGCTCTCCGACATCGATTGGCTTACGGACCGGCCGCTCGGCCACGTGAGCTTCTACGGGCTTAAAGTCGACCCGACGCGCCGTCTCGGCAGGCGTATCGCGAAAGGCGAGGAATCTGTGGACGAGGACCTCTACTGTGGACGAGGACCTCTATGCGGATATGTACCTGCGGGGCGTCGAAAAACTCGAAAGCAGGGGCTTTATGCGTTACGAGACCTCGAACTTCGCGCGCATCGGCGAGGAGAGCCTGCACAACCTCAACTACTGGCGGCGGGGCGAATACCTCGCCTTCGGGCCTAGCGCGCACGGCTATTTCGGGGGAGTGCGTTTTTCCGCTCCCGAAAAGTATGCCCCCTGGCGCGAATACGTGAAGGGCGGCTGCCCCGAAACCTCCCTGATGCTCGACAGGCTCTCGCCCGAAGACGAAATCGCCGAAATCATCCAGCTCTCGCTGCGTACAAGGTACGGCCTGCCGCTGGATGCGCTCAGGGAAAGGGGGGCGTCAATCGCTCCCGAAACCATCGACCGCTGGATTTCGAAGGGCTACCTCGAACAGTCGCAGGGCTCAATCCGCCTCGTCGGCGAAGGCTGGCTCTTCATGGACACCGTGGTGCTCGATTTGTATTCGAACTGCACCCCAAGTGTAAACAAGAAGGGGTGTTGATGGCGACGCAGGTAATCGGTTGCCCTGTTGCCATCGACTTGACCGGTTACATAAAATCTTATGATATCTCTCTTTTTTATTGATGTATTGTGGTAAACCATGTTGTGCTTTATAAAGTATTTCCTGACTCTTATACTATTTGTTGCTTGTGCATCAAGTGACATAGGACCGTCTAAAGAATTGACAAAAGTCCCTCCGCAAAGTGAATATAGAACGGAGTTAGTTCCTCCGACTGGTGTGGGCTATTATGTTGATTTTTACGGACGTGTTAGTGAAGAAGAAATTTCTTGGAAAGATAAGGGGTTCTACATCCTTTTTGAAAAAGACCGTCAAAAGAAAATAGGTTTTATCCCATTAGACTCAAATAAAATTCGTATTTATAAGTTCCTTAATTTTCCATCTTGGGATATTGGATATCCAGATATCGGATTATGTGTAGGGGAAAGTTACACTTCTCAGGAATATGAAATTTTTTTCATGGACAAATGCCGTAAAGAATACTCAATTAACTCTATGGATTACAGACTCGTTATGTCT
>CACXXH010000035.1 GCA_902771595.1 Fibrobacter succinogenes
AAGGCGCAAATCAACGGCACCATGGCACACTCCACCGCTATTTTTGGATTCATGATTGCGGGCCTCGTGATGCAGGATATTTACAAGAAGACATTGGTCAGCGCGGAGTAAGAACTAGAATTCCGGCATGCTGAAATCGCCGTAAAGTTCACGGCCATCGAACACCCAGACCACCATCTTTTTGCCATCCAGGAATTCCGAACGGTCCTTGAACAAGGTCGGGCCCAAGTTTCCGCCACCGATACGGCTGCGGGTAAAAGTCTTTATCCCCGTCGCCTGCGCAATGTAGGCCCCAATATTGGAAGAACTGTTCCAACCAAAATCGGCATTGCTGTCGCCGATTACCACAATGGGAGCGTCCTTGGAAGCGTGATAGCGCTTCCCTTCCGCATCTACGGTCTTTAGCACGCGCACAGCGTAATCAGGGTAAGAATTGTACTTCAGGTGATAAAGATTTCCGGTACCGGGAACAACCGTATCGCGCAGGAACCATTCTCCCCTCGGGACATCCAAATCCATCTCGTTGATGGTATCGGCAATCATCTGGGCAAGCAGTTGCCGGCCTGCGCTGGTATAGTGGCTTTCGTACGCCTCGAACATGGGAGTTTCCTCGTTCTTTTCGAGAAACTCCTCTACCGCATCGACAACGACAACGCCTTCGTCTTGCAGAGCGTCCACCCATTCCTCATATTGTGGGGCGACAATCCCTCCCGACAATTCTTCCGAATAATGTTCCGCCTCGATTTGCAATTTGTCCGGAACAGGCACCACAACCAGTTTGATACCACGCGCTTCCAGTGAATCATTGAAGGCGACAAAAGAATTCAAGTTTTCTTTCCAGTCCACCACCAGATTGACAAGGCTTTCCTGCAGAAAAATCCAGCCGTCTTCGCCACTTACCGCACAGCGGGCCTCTTTCAGTTCACCGCCGCATTTTTCAAGATCGTCTTCAATCTGTTCCTGAACGACCAACGGGATAAGCGGACGAGTAGAAAGGTAGACCATGGCAAGCGAAACTGCCGCCACTCCAAATCCAAAGACAAGCCCCAGATGTTTCCTGAAAAACATGACAGGATTAAATTTAGAATTCTTCAGACTCTTTGGCAGACGATTGATGGCGCGAAAGCCTCCGCACCGGCATACTATTTTACAATCAGCCCACTGCATAGGCAATCAGCAAACCTAACGAGACCAGCAACCCGCCCAGCAGCAATGCGGCAATAATAGTCGCAACAACCAAAAGCCACTTGGTGTATTTCAGGACCTTGACCATCGCGGAATCCTGGTTTTTGGCGAATTGCTGAACCGCATTCATGGTTGCAGTCACAAGGAATCCGAGATCATCGAGCCAGCCCACTACGGGAATCGTATCGGGCGCAAGATCGATAGGCGACACAGCATAGAGCATCGACATGATGACGAAGAAAACCGCGAGGCCTTTCTTGAAATCAGAAGCGCCATTGGTTTCGACAACTTCCGCTTCGACAATTTCTGGTTCCTTGTCCATATTACCACCTTTGTTTTTATAAAAACTACTTAATCCTGTCCCCGCAGAATTCCTGACGGCCGCATTTTTTGCAGTGAGAACCCATCCAAAGCGTATCAAACTGCTCGATTGCGGGTTCTACAATCGCCGGGTCGTTGGTGAGGATGCCCGCCTCGAAGTTCCGGCGCAGGGAACTCTTCATACCGATACCCGCACCCGTGAGGTTCGCCGACCCTATGTAAGCCGTCTCCAAGTCAAAAATCATCATCTTGAAATGCACCCGCGGGCACATCACGCGCTCCAGGTCCGTCGCGAGAATCTTGTACCGGTCGAAATCCTCGCGGAAGTTCGGGCCCGGCTCCTTCGCGTGAATGAGCCGCACGCCCACCCCGCGCTTGAGAAGCGTCGCAAGTTGCCCGAGCAGCGGGATAGAATCGCCATCCTGCTTCACGTACACGTCCTTGATATCGGCCGTGCCAATCCACAACGTCTCGCGCACCTTCGCGATGCGGGAAATTACCTCGGAGTAATGCTCCTCGTTCTGGATGTACTTGGTGAATGTGGGCATATAAGGAAATATAGTATAACCCCGCGACAATTATTGTCGCGGGCATTTTATATATTCATAAAAAAAACGGAGTATTTATGGCAGAAATGACTCGTGGCGAACGCATGGTGCGGATTTTCGTGTACATGATGGCACACTACAACAACCGTTATAACGTGGCAGATATCATGCGGCACCTGGAACTCCCCGAAAGCGACCTGCGGAGTGTCCAGCGTGACATGCAGGCACTTTCCGAAATCGAGGGCGGTTACATCCGCCGATTCGTCGACAACGGCAAGACGTATTACCAAGTAGCATTCGAACGTGCCAACAAGCTTGTGTTCCCGGAATTCGGCGACACGCTCTTGCACTTTATGTTCCTGCAGCGCATCGCGAATATCTACCCCGCGATATCGAACCTAATCGAAGACCTGACCTCACGTATTACGCAAGAACTGCCCGCCAGGGAACAGGCGACGCTGGTAAACTATTCAAAGGAACTGAACGGGCGCATCCTCTTCATGGGCACACCTCCCGGCTTTGACGAAAACGTGGGCAAGAACCTGCCGATTATCCTGGACGCCATCCGGAAAAAGCAGAAGATACAGGTAACATACATCGACAACTTCGGCAATTTTTCTGACCAGCCCCGCGTGCCACTTATGCTCGCCATTAACCACGGCGAAATCTACATCGGCTGCGTGTCAAGGCACCACCCCGACAAAACCTACGCACTAAAACTCCAGCGAATCGAATCTGTAAAGCCCCTGCGCGAGCACTTCACAGAAGACCCGAAAGTCCTGGAGAACTTACGCAAGCGAATCCGCTCCGGCGCACTGTTCTCAGACGAACAGGACCCGCAAATAGAAAAAGTCGTCATTCGCTTCCCGGGATACGCCAAGAACTTTTTACGCGAACGCCCCTACCACCCGAGCATGAAAGTTAGAGAACAGGAAAACGGAGAACTACACGTGACAATGAATGTCGCGATAAACGATACGCTCAAGCAATGGGTTCTATTCTACGGGCCAATCGCCGAAGTGCTGAAACCAGCAAAACTGCGCCGCATGATGCTCGACAGCGCAAAGGAACTGGTGAGGATGTATGAGAAACATATGTAGCAGATAGCACCATCAACCCTTCTTTGTTCTTTTCTCCCTAATTATTTTTGCCGCTCCTTTCCCACCCAAAAACAGAGAGAACACCAAGGCAATAGCACCAACGCCCTTCTCAACAACATCTGCTATAGTCTGCTTTGTAGAATGATCCATAATTACTCCTGACTAATTCTGCACATTCAATAGAAATTCCGCTTGTTCATTTATTCTTATCAGAAGGTTCCTATTCTGAACCAATTTATTAGGTAACTCTTTGGTCCAGTATGTCTTTCCTAATTGACCTTTTCCTATCTTTTTGTGCGTTCGAGATCTAAGTAGTTCAATATTGGACGGATTAAACAAGTTATTCATTTCCGAATAAATTCTACGAGTTTCCTCTCTAATCGCATCAAACTCTCCACATTCTTGCAAAAGAGTCATTTTAACACCCCACGAATCAAACAAGTAAGGAATATGGCTCATTAAACCTTCGACTTTATCAATAGTTTTTTTCTTAACACGCCAGCCAATTATCCCCATATCGCCAATAGATTCTATTTCACTCCTTATCGATCGAATAACTTCAGACTCTCCCTGACAGGATAAATCTATAGCCTTTGCCAATAGAATTTTTTTTAGGTTTTCATCTTTAGTATGTAGCGCTATAAAAAATTCGTTTTTTGCAGCATCTATTTTTGCAAATCGATCATTCCACTGACCTTGAATGATAATATTTAAAGATAACTGTATATCTTCCAGCTGATGTTGAAGAACAGCGATTTGCCTTGCAAGTGCAGTCGATGCAATAGCGGGCATAAAATTTGCATTAGGCAAAACTCTCTCTTCTAAATCAGCATGACCTACTATTTTTCCAAATTTTCTCAACACTGGAGATAAGCCATCTTTAGCAGAATTCGATATAAATTCCGAACCATCTTTTGCCATTTTCTCAAGGGTTTTCTGCGTTACACATATAATTTTTTCACCATCAAGATTTGCAAAAAGATTTGCGATTTGCGGACTATATGTTTTTATTACATCTATAGCATTATTAAACTTTTTTTCTATAACTGATTTTATTGTGAGACTGTTATTGCTCTCAAAAGAACAAACATCTCCCATCAAGGAATCCTGTTCATTTACAAGAACTCTTAATAAAAGTTTTTCCTGTTCTATTGGAACAACGCTCTTTCCATTTTTATCATTCATAAAAAAACTCATTATTCAGTCATTATCTAAATAAGCTAAATATTTTGTGGTGCATCAATTACAAAAGCGGACACCATTGAGGTATTCCTATTTCATACAAACGTTTATAAATAAATCGTTCTCGAACCAGTCCCACGATTTCTTGACCTTTTTTCTCGCATATAGCTTTTCTATGATGTATATCATCAGCAAGCCATTCTCCAGGCTGTACATCATAATCAATACTGCAGTATTTACAACCCACACATGAATCTGGCATTTTTAAACCTCATTAGATTATTTCCTAGATAAAACAATTGTTTCGTCCACATTTCAGGGTTCAAAACAATCCTTCATAGCCTTCAAAGCTATCAGAATCTTTGATATTACATCTTCATCCGTAGCATTTGACGCAATTGTACACAATTCAAAAAGACCATCACAATTTAGGCTCCTTTTCCTATCAAAAATGTTAAAAGATGGATTTTTTACAATTTTAATCGTTTCTAAATCCGATTCCTTTCTCGTTGAAAGCGTCAGAACTGTTTCGCCATTTTCACTCATTGTTACAAGCAAAATCATTGCATTCTCCTTTTGATTCAGCCTATAACCTATGGACCTTTCACCAAACCACCTGCAAAATGATTTTGAGGCATCTTTTAATCTTTTATCAAAAAAAATTGATTCTACTCTTTTGTAGTACAAATGGTGGTCTGCATATTGTTCGTTAATATTGCATTGCTTCACAAACTCATTCCACTTTTTTATGTATTCTCGTCGTATATTATAAGAGGGATGATTGATCGGAAAGAACTCTACATTGGGATAAAGTTGTTCTTTGTTAGCAGGAAGCCATTTTTTATTCAAATCAGCTTTTCCCCAAACAATTACAACATCTGGCTCTAGCTTTTTCATTACCTCATCTAACGCCATGCGAGCTTGTTTGATATAATTATCATAATCTGCCATAAGCCAATCATGGCGCCCTGGCCGACTAGCAACTGGCCTTTGGAAAAAATTGTAGAAAGCTAAATTTTTCCAAACATAGTCCGAGCCTTGTTTCGTATAATTGTTTTCTGAGTAAACGTTTTGCACCAACATTTTTGCCGTATTTCTATATCCCTTAAGATATGAATCTTTCGGCAAAGAAATCCATTTAGGGAAGTCGTCAAAAGAACTAAAATTTTGACTATAGTTCTGATCCAAATAAGCCCAAATAACAACTTCATTGGTCCAGCCAGAATAATCCTCCATCTCCTTAATTCTACTTGGATCCGTTAAATAATGCGATTCACCTAAAACAAGAATTTTTGTTTTACACTTGAAATAACCCTTTCCAATATAGGGCCAATATTTTACACTCTTTGAGTTTTGAAAGAGTCTTTCAGTCTCTTTCGTCATTTCGTTATAAACTATACCCATATTGCACAAACCTCATTTTACCATTGACAAGAGAATAAATCACTTGAGCCAATCGTTCTTTAGGAATATAAACAAAAATTTACTTTCGTGGAAGGAAATTCTTGCTTTCTTCAAAAAAGTACACGACTGGCGAATTTATGCTAAAAAAGGCCATTTCCCGGCCGATATCACTCAGTCTTATTCGTCCTGACGGCGTGAACAATCGTCCCTAAGCCGCCGATCATGGCGCCTACCCCGGCACCGACGCCCGCACCAATGCCTGGGACTACAATCGCACCTATTGTCGCGCAAGCGACCATCACAGTACCTGTTGTCGCAATTGACGTTTTCAGTTCTGCGGGCAAGTTTTCTGACTTCGGATCCATAGAATCCATATTACACCTCTTTGTTTTTCCCTCAATATACCTTAAGCCCACGACAACTAGTGTCGCGGGCTAAGTTTCCCCACAATTAGGCTTAACTTACGCCACGATATCCATCAGGTCGTAATACATGAGACGCGTATGAGGATCGTTGTCCTCGGCGTTCATGAAGCGGAATCCATTCTTTTCGTAGAACGGAACCGCATCCAAATAGGCGTCAACAGTGAGGAAGCGACAACCGGCCCTATTGTTATTCATATACATCCACTTGATATAGTCTATGATAATCGTTCCAATTTGTTGACCTTTGACTGCCAAGTCAACACCAAGGCGACACAATTTGACCGCAGGATAACTCTTCAGGCGCTTTTCATTAGGAAAGCCCTGCTTCTTGCGGAAACGATTGAATTCCGCTTTGTCTTTGAAATCCGTTATGGCGACCTTATCATTGGCAAGGCTGCAATAAGCCAAAACCTTGCCGGAATTGCCATCTACATAGGCATAGCTAACCGAAAGCAGGTGCTTTTGAAAAGCCGAAGCACGATGAAGGATAAAATCATCTAAATCATCATCGCCGCAACTAAAATTTTCAATAGAATAGGAAGGTTTCAATCTAATGAAACTCAAATGTTCCCTATCTACACGTGTTTGAACCAAGGGTCTAATCCTCCGTTGGCCGCTTCGCGGGCACGCTGTTCTGCCATGCCTCGCTCATAAGCCTTTTTCATGAATTCGTAATTCCGCTGGATGCGGGCACGAACTTCCGGAGGTTCCGGGTGCCGCTCTTCCATACGGGCTAGAAATCGGCGAGCATCCTCGCCGAACAAAATCGGGGTCTCTCGAATTTCGCGAGCCATAATTCCTCTTTTGTTTTGTCCATAAAAGAAACTAGCCAAAGGCTAGGCGGCAACCTATCAAGTCGGTTCCATTGTTCAAAATATACAAAAAACAAAAACGAAAAGCAATAGGGGGCTTTTTCACGTTCCTTCATGCCACGTTTGCAGTGGAATCTCTTGCCACAGGGAAAGCGGAATCAGCATGAAGTGTAGCGCACCGGAAAAACCATCCTTATCATACTCCAGCACTCCATTGGGGAAAGCCCGCACTGTTTCTTCCACAAAGAACTCGGGCTGATTCGTAGCCCAGGATACACGTTCTTCGTCTTCCATCCGAAATCTGTTGAAAAATTCCTGAACAGTCTCTGCGCTCAATCCATGCTCCGCAAGTACGAAATTTTTATCAACAGGATTGCAGTAAATAATGACGTATCGAGTATTCATCTTGCGCTGGCGCCAAAGTTCATAGAATGGTTCCAAACTAGCGAATGTATCCCACTCATCGCCAATCTCGGCCTTGACTTCCCCGGCAGTCATGCAAAGCCCCCGACCCGCAAGCGCAACGACAATTTTGTCATGAAGTTCATTGTCCTTAGCAATCCAGAATTGCCCCTTCAATTTTATCATATCAATAATAGCCATCAGCAATCCCTCACGCATCGAATAGAGTTGGCACAAGAAAAGTCATTCCAGAAGCGGTCCAGAACGACATCGTCGTAGAAGTTGTCAAAGCAAACGCGGTACGCCCATTTATTCTTGCCCACGGAACTCCAGAATCTTGCCACTTCTCCGCGCGCACCGCAAAAACCAAATTCTTCCATACAACCAGCCGGAAACGCCGTAAAGCCGAACGCATCGGCACTTTTGCCGACGAGGAACATTTCATCTTCTTCCCAGCCGTCTTGTGACTTTAATGCGAGAGCCGCACCGAGGTATGTTTCGGCGCCACGCTCACCCACTTTACATTTTGCGCCGACAGCCAAGAACAGGTCCCGCCAATCATCATTATTTGGCAAGCGCCATCCTTTAGGGACCGCAGATTCTGCAAATTTCCAGTAATAGCACAAGCCGTATTTCATCACACCCGGATCGCAGTTCCAGTCATAAGGTGGAGTTTCTCCGTTCAAGCAAAGATACCCCTTGCCACCGGCATACGCCTGCGCACCTTCACATTTATGCCGCAAGTTTTCGGCAAACCAAATCCGATTGCCAATTTTCACGGTGCGATAAGTTTCATCGTCTCGAGGGTCTGTAAAATACGAATCGTTCATACCCACTCCTAGACAATCAAGTTCACCACGAGTTTGACTATGGTTTTGCATTCTTCGGTTTTACCTTCAGCGATGAGCAGCGTGAGCGCGACAAGGGCACCATCACTCACAACCTTGGAACCATCTGCACGATAAAGAAGCCCGTTACGCAACATATACCACAGGAATATAAACGCGGCAATGCGCTTGTTGCCATCGACAAAGGAATGATTCTTGACAAGCAGATACAGTAGCATCGCGGCCTTCATCTGCACGGTCGGATAAAGTTCCTTGCCGTCAAAGGTCTGATAAATTTGCCCGAGGGAACTCCTGAATGACATATCCTTTTCCATGCCAAAGATGGAACTATCATTAAATTTCACCTTAAGCACGCTAATCGCTTCCATCGCCTGCTCGTAAGTGATGGGGCCGTTCGTTTCGCCATAGTCCATGCCCGCTTTCGGGAGCTCTAATTGCTGGTGATCGTAGCGGTCTAAGGTTTCAAGGGCTGCCCTAAAGTCACCGATGACATTCGAAATTTCGTTTTGTTCTTCTATATTCATAAATTACTCCTTTTAGGGGATCTTCATGAATATAAAACATGCACGCGACAATTACCGTCGCGTGCAAAATTAATTGAAGATGGTGTTGTTTAGTAAATAAACAACATCTCCCTATACTTCGGCAGCGGCCACAACTCGTCCGGCACCACCTTTTCGAGGCTGTCGACAACCTTGCGGAGGCCGGCCATCGCCTCGAGAATGCCTTCATGGAGACCGTTCAGGCTGTCTTCCATCGTAGCGATTGCGGCGCTCAGGTTCTTGACGCCTTCGCCCAAGGACTTCACGTAGGCATCGACGCCCGGGAAGCCTTGATTCAGGGCCATCTCGTTAGTCTTGAGGGCGCTGGAGTAGGCCTCGACCACCTTCGGCATGATGATGTTCTTCGCCATGTCGCGGCAGACTTCGCCTTCGATGTGGATGCGCTTGTGGAAGTCCTCGACGTTGATTTCGTAGCGGGATTCCATTTCGCGGCGGTTCATCACGCCGTACTTTTCGAACAGCTGGATATTCTCTTCCTTGGTGAGGGCCTTGAGGGCTTCCACAGAGGTGCGGATATTCGGGAGTCCGCGACGTTCGGCCTCAGCGACCCATTCGTCGGTATAGCCGTTGCCGTTGAAGATAACACGCTTGTGTTCCTTCACGATCTTTTGCAGAATCTTCTGCAGGCCCGTGTGGAAGTTCTTCTCGTCAAGCTTCTCGAGCTGTTCGGCAATCATGTCGAACGCCTCGGCCACGATGGTGTTCAGAACCACGTTCGGTTCGGAGCAGCTCTGGCTACTACCCGGAGCGCGGAATTCGAACTTGTTGCCAGTGAAGGCGAACGGCGAAGTACGGTTACGGTCGGTAGCGTCGCGCGGGAGCGGCGGAAGCATGTCGGCACCGATACGGAGCGCGCCGGCCTGCTTACTGGACTTGGGCACGCCTTGTTCGATTTGTTCGATGACGTCCATGAGCTGGTCGCCCAAGAACATGGAGACAATCGCCGGAGGAGCTTCGTTCGCACCGAGGCGGTGGTCGTTACCGGCACCAGCCGTGGTCATGCGGAGCAGGTCGGCATGGGTGTCGACGGCATAGATGATGGCGCAGAGCGTGGTGAGGAACACGGCGTTCTGGTGCGGGTCCTTGCCCGGGTTGAGCAAATTGCCCTTGCCGTAAGAGACAGACCAGTTGTTGTGCTTGCCGGAACCGTTCACGCCGGCGAAGGGCTTTTCGTGCAGCAGGCAGACGAGGCCATTCTTGTCGGCCACGTTGCGGAGCACTTCCATAATCATCATGTTGTGGTCGCAAGCGAGGTTCACTTCTTCGAACATCGGGGCGAGTTCGAACTGCGCGGGCGCGACTTCGTTGTGGCGGGTCTTCGCCGGGATGCCGAGCTTCCAGAGTTCGGTCTCGACTTCGTTCATGAAGTTCAAGATGCGGGCCGGGATGCTGCCGAAGTAGTGGTCGTCCATCTGCTGGTGCTTCGCGGGAGCGGCACCGAACAGCGTGCGGCCGGCCTGGTAAAGGTCGGGGCGTTGCAGGTAGAAGCGCTTGTCGATGAGGAAGTATTCCTGTTCGGCACCGAGCGTGACCGTCGTCTTCTTGGGGCCCGCCTTGAAGCAGGTCATGAGGCGGCGGGTAGACTTGGAAAGGGCCTGCAGGCTGCGCAGGAGCGGAGTTTTCTTGTCGAGAGCTTCGCCGGTGTAGCTGCAGAACGCCGTCGGGATGCAGAGCGTGGCGCCGTTACCGTGACGCTTGATGAAAGCCGGGGAAGTCGGGTCCCAAGCGGTGTAGCCGCGGGCTTCGAACGTGGAGCGCAAACCGCCGCTCGGGAAGGACGATGCATCCGGTTCACCGACGATGAGGTTCTTGCCGCTGAACGCCATGATGGCGCGGCAGCCATCCGGTTCCAGGAAGGAATCGTGCTTTTCGGCGGTAGAGCCGGTAAGCGGCTGGAACCAGTGCGTAAAGTGCGTGGCACCGCGGTCCATCGCCCACTTCTTCATGGCGTGCGCCACATCGCCCGCAATGCTCGCGTCGAGGGCGGCACCTTCGTTGATGGTCGCGATCAACTTTTCGCAGACGTCCTTGGGAAGGTATTCGCGCATGGCTTCGGCGTTGAACACGTCTTCGCCGTAGAAGTCCACGCTCACCGGGGCGGCCGGCTTGGTCGGCGCGGTCGCTTCCTTCGCGATTTCGTTGATTGTCTTTTTGCGGTAGCTTACGCTCATCTTGAACCTCATTTTTTGCCCGTTACGGGCGTTTTTCATTTTATGAAAAGGAAATTAGGAATAAAAACGGGGCGTGGCACCCGATTTCTAGGTCGATTTTTCCAAATTTCATTACATTTATGTAAAATTAATGTATTTTATTACAAAAACGTAAAAATCTATATGAAGGAGCCACGCTAAGGACGTCGCCAACGGAGTCATGCTGATGAAAATCAGCATCGGCTTTTCGCGGGTAGTGACAGCCGACCCTGTCCTGACTTGCGTCAGGATGACCAAGCGTCAGGGTGACATTTGGAAGAGATTATGCTTAACGGAACCGAAGAAATCGAGAAGCTAAAGGCGCAGGTCGAGCGGTACGAACGCGAGATCCGCGAACTGCGCGACATCATCGACGAGAAGCCCGGCAAGATGGTCGGGAACAGCGGCGAGATGCGCGCGGTTTACAAGCAGATCAAGGCCTGCGCCGGCAACGACGCACCCGCGCTCATCTACGGCAACGACGGCACCGGCAAGGAACTCACCGCCCGCACCATCGCGGAACTCTCCCCGCGCAAGGGAGGGCCGTTTACCGTTCTCGGGTGCGCGAACCTGCGCGAAAGTTTCGGGAACCCGGCAAGCGCCTTCGAGAGCGAACTCTTCGGTTACGAACGCGGAGCGTTCCTCGGCGCGAATACCCGGCACATCGGCAAGGCGGAACTCGCAAACGGCGGGACGCTCTTCCTGGACGACGTCTCGGCGCTCGGCCTCCCCGACCAGGAAAAACTCCTGCGCTTTATGCAGGGGCAGACCTTCAACCGCCTGGGCGGCAACATGCAGCTCCATTCCGACGTGCGCCTCATCGCGGCCTCGAGCAAAAATCTCGAAGAGATGATGCAGCAAAAGCTCTTCCGCGAAGACCTGTTCTACCGCCTGAACATCGTGCAGATTACGCTCCCCGACCTGGCGCAGCGCAAGAGCGACATACTGCTTTTGGCGGAACATTTCATCGCGCAGGTGAACCTCAAGTACGGGCGCCACGTGATGCGCCTTTCCACGCCCGCCATCGACATGCTCATGAGCTACCACTGGCCGGGCAACGTGCAGGAACTCGAGAACTGCATCGAACGCGCGGCGCTCGCCACCACCGACGACTGCATCCATTCGCACGACTTGCCGCCCACGCTGCAAACCGACGTCACCAGCAAGACATCCATCATCCCCGAAGGGGGCGCCTCGCTCGAGACGCTCCTCGAAAGCTACGAGAAGGAAATTCTGACCGAGGCGCTCCGCCGCAACAACGGGAACCTCTCCGCCGCTGGCCGCGACCTTTCCGTAAGCCCCCGCATGATGCACTACAAAGTAAATAAATTCAAATTAGTTACCTAATTTATACATACCTATTTTCCCGCTATTGTTCTTAATTTATTTATATTTATTTAATACATATGAAAGAACAGAGCAAGCTCCTCACCTCCCGTCAAAAAGAAATTCTATCGTTACTACGCAAAGGTCTTACAAATAGTGAAATATGTAAGACACTGAGTATTTCTGCTAATACAGTAAAAGTACATTTAGCAAACATTTATAAGATTCTTGAAGTCACCAACAGGACAGAAGCCGTATCAACAGACATCTCCGAGAAAGCGGACGAGCCCACCGAAGACAACGACATTTACATCGTTATCACAGGTAACGACGGATTAAGGGAAACTTCCATGGCAAAAGGACTTTCTCTTTCTATCGTAGAAGCCCTGCACCATTACCACCTCTTCCGAATCGGAGAAAAAGCAGCATCGAAGCCCGTACCCACTTATCGAATTCAAATCACGGGCGCCCAAGGCAACGATGATTCCCTTTTCGTGACGCTTTACAGAGGAGAAACATCTGAAATACTCTGGTCCGCCACACAAAGGATCGGAGAAAAAGATGACCTGCAGTTGCTCGGTTCGAGAATCGCCATTCAGTTATTCAACCACATGACTATTTCCGCAGCACGTACCTACCGGAACGACAGGCAAAGCGCCCCTCAATGGTGGTATCTCTCCTGCTTCGCCAATATCAAAATGCAAAGCACCTGCAAAGAAGCCTTCGACGAAATCGTCCCGGTACTCGAAGCCCTGTGCACAAAAGAAAACCACCATGTCTATGCGGCCAATTCACTCGTTTTGGCCTATTACACCGCGATCAACGAGTCCTGGGCGAACGCCGAAGAATACGCAGCCAAAATCGGAAAAGTTGCGTGTTCCGAAATGCGTAACAATCCCAGCTCCATCTACTCGCAATTCATGATGGCCGTCTACAATATAGTCATCGGTAACAAAAGCGAGGCAATCGCCTATTTCAAGCAAATACTGGGAGCGAACCCGCAGGATCTCAGGGCCCGGAGCATGCTCGCACAAATCTACCTGCTCACCGGGAAAGAGGACAAGGCCCTCCACATGTTCAACGAGAACGAGCGCTACCTTCCGGAATCCGCCGGAATGGCCCCACAGTCGACAGCAAAGGCTTTCATCTACTACCTGCAAGAAAAGTACACCGAGAGCGAGGAAGTCGCCACCCAAGTTGTCCTTTTTCATCCCGAAACACCTCTTGCAAGACTCATCATCATCGCCTGCAAAAATCGAAAAGGCGATTTCGAAGAAAGTAACAAACATATTCAGAGATTTTTCAAATACCATCCGCATTTCAAGAAATCGGATCTAGAACACCTTCTTTCGGGTATCGCGCCCTCAAAAGTAGATGTCCTGCTCAGCAGTATTAGCAACGTTTTCCCATAAGTAGGTAAAAAATAACCCATTCGGGTTATAGACAAATAATACATTTGCAGTTTATCTTTAAAATAACCAACAAAGGAAACTGCAAAATGGCAAAAAAACCTCTTGACTACTACAAAAAAGAAATCACCCTCCAAGACCTGAAACCAGGTGATATCCTGATTTTTAAAGGCGACAAAAGCTTCGCCTCTCAAAAAATCATGCAGCTCACCGATTCCATGGTATCGCACAGTGCCTTGTATTTCCAGGACGATCCGATCAAGGCTCTCGCCGACTCAGGAGAAAAAGGACTGCACGCCCACGCAATCGGGACTGAAAAAAATACGAGACAAATCTACGTCAGCCGAATCAAGGATTCAGAAACCGGCAAATTCTTTTCCGACAGCGCTCTTTATCCCGTTCTCCATGCCGCCAAAGGCTACATCGACCAGGATCTACGCTACCCCTACGGCGACCTGCTCGCACTCGCCCTGTTAATCCTGTTCGGCAAGGTTTCCCCCAGCGTTTTCGACCTCGGCAAAATCACCAAAGCCCTCATCGCTCTCTTTAAGGTTTTGATCGATGAAACCATCTACCACGGACAGCACCCCATGGTCTGCTCCTCGTTTGTCTACCAGTGCTACCAAGACGCAGCAAATGGCAACGGTGATCCATCAAAAGCCAACAAGAAACTCAAACTTCAAATAGAAAACGGGGACATCAAGAGCGTCAAGCAGGGCGCGCTCACGCAAGAAAACGACGTCCAGACGCTCTTCGACTGGTACGCACAACATGCTATAAATAACAATCTCGACTCCCAAGTTCTCGCTGAACTGGAAGAAGACGAAGCCGAAGAAAAGCTCACCAAGGAACAAATCGAAGCCCTTTTCGAGGACGCCTTCCTGGAAAACGGAAAAGAATCCGTCGCCTTCTCTGCTGCTTTTCCTAAAATCAGCGATATGAACCCCCTCGTCAAGAAAATCCTAAAACTTGTCGCCAAGTTCCTGAAAATTCCTGGCGAGAAAATCAGCGAACTCATCGAAAAACTTCGGGATATGCAGTCGCTGTTCGTCACGCCGAACGATTTAGGTTTCAACGTCACTAACACCGAAAAAATCGGCTACCTCAGTATCGAACGCAAGGACGATAACCTCGAGGGAGACCAAATTACCACCAAATACAACGATTAACCCCAATCTCAAAAAAGGAGAACTAACAATGGCTGAAACAATAGAAGGAAACGCCAGAGCATTCACCCTTCACAACGACGGAAATTTCGTCGCCCACATCGTACTCATATGGACCCATCCCGAGACCGGCAAAAGCGGAGAATACGAACAGTCCGGCTACCACGACATTTGCAAATATGCCGAACGGACAGTCAATCTGAGCGATACCGACATCCCCTTGGGAGCATTGGTCCATTTGAAGGTCGACGTCGTCCTGGGCAAGGATAATGAAGACCACAAGCGTTCCTTCACCTACACCGCGGATGGCAAAACTGCCGATTACACAATTTCAGGCTGGACACTCAGCAACGATCTCACATACAACGGCCTCAAGTAACAAGCCGACTGAGCAAGTAAAAAGGAATGGCGCTTTCAGAGCGCCATTCCTTCTTTTTTGCAAAAATCGTGTGCGATAAATCACACATATTTGTCTTGACAAGCAAGTTTTTGTCCACACAAAAATACTACTTAGTGCATAAAATGTATTACAACTAGATAAAAAAATGGGCCGGGTGATATGGTCACACCCGAACCCGCCTACTGCTTGGGAAGGCCTTTAACGTCGAACGGCAGACGGTTTTCCTGAATGGTCATGCGTGCAAACATGTTCACAGCTGCCGAGACAGAAATACCGACCGACTTGCAGAAACCGGTGAATTTTTCCTTTGTTTCTTCGTCCATACGTACAGATACTATACCCATATTCATCTCATGTAACCTAAAGTTGTATTCTGTTATCCTTGGTGTTAGCCTCTAGCAATATTAATAAATTATTTTGGACGAATATAGTTTATATACAAATTTTCATTTATTTATAGCAAATTTTTTCCATCCGTGCGTTTTTTCTGCACCGGGGTATTTTTCGACCCGTTTTTAGGGCGTTTTCGGGGCGTTTTTTTGCCTTTTTGGGCATAATCCGGCCATTTGTTGAGCGCCATGCAACGGAATATCAACAGTTTTGGCTCTCAAAAGCCCTTTTTTTGTAGTTTTAGGTAGATTATAGGTATGGTCGACGTACTGGAGTATCTTGAATATCGCGATTTTTTGAAGGATTGGTTCGCCGAAAGCAAAAAAGACAACCCCTTCACTAGCTATCGCTACCTGAGCCAGAAGACAGGTGTGGATCCTGCCTGGCTTGTTCGCGTATTCCAGAAAGGCGGGCACCTGAACGAGGATTCGCTCCCCGTTTTCATCCGTCTATGCAAACTCGACGACCGCAGGGCCGAATACTTCAAGACCCTCTACCGTTTCAACAAGACAAAGGCCAAGCAGGCCATGTCCGAGCTCTATTACAGGCTCATGGAACTGCGCGAAATGGAAACGCGCGTGCTCACCGAGCCGGAACTCGCCTACTTCGGCAGCTGGAGCTGTTCCGCACTCCGCGCCCTCATCGGGCTCACCAAGGACACCAGCGACATCACCAAGGTCGCATCGCACCTGAACCCGCCCATCTCGCAGGACGAGGCCCGCAGCGCGCTTGAAATCCTCAAGAAGCTCGGGCTTGTAGCCCCCGACGGTAATGGCGGCTGGAACATCACCGACCAGATACTTTCTACCGGCGGCGAAGTCAAGAGCCAGGCCGTACGCAACTTCCACAGGCATACCATCGAACTCGCGCAGGAATCCATCGACCGCCACAAGCCCGAAGAACGCGACATCTCGAGCGTGGTGTTCACCGCCGCCGAAGAAGACCTGCCCGAAATCAAGCACCGCATCGAGGAATTCCGCCGCGGGCTTTTGCAGTTCGCCCGCAAGAGCGAACGGGCCGACCGCGTCTACGCCATGAACATCGCAATGTTCCCGCTGTCCGACAAAGTGGACGACCCGGCGACCGGTGGGGAGGAGGCAAAATGATGCACTTACTCCACAAGATTTCCCCCGCATTTTTGTATCTTTGGGACATGGGCACCGCTGGCTGCCAAAAATTTCCATTAAAAATTGCAGGGAGCGCAAGGTTCTTTGCGGTATTTGCATGTGCGCTTACGGCGGGTGCCACCCTCAGCGCGTGTACCGATCCTCAGACCGCGGGCGGTGGCCCAAGCGGAACCGATGCCGGTAACGCCATTACGGCCCAGATTATTTCCGAAGGCAAGCCGGCAGCGCAGGTGACTGTCCGCCTTATCGAAAGCGAAAGCCTCGAAGCCAATTCCGTCCATACGGCAAACACCGACTCCAAGGGCAACGTCCTTTTCGAGAACATCCCCAATGGCGAGTACATCCTCGAAGCCGCCTCGGGCGACATGGCACTCCAGAAAGAAATCATCGTCGAAGGCGAAGACATCGACCTCAAAAAGAGCAGCCTCGAGAAGACCGTCTCCGTATCCGGCTCCCTCCACGAGAAAACCGGCACCATCAAGGTCCGCGGACTGGCACACGAAGCCAGCGTCGTCGACGGCAAGTTCACGCTCGATTCCCTGCCGGCAGGCCCGCTGAGTCTCGTGTTCATCCCGAGCAACGAGGAAATCGACACGAGCTACACCTACATGAAGGTCATCGCAGGCGAGACCTCCACCGCAAGTACGTTCGCCGAAGAAAGCCGTTCTCTGTTGCTCGACGACTTCCAGGACTCCAACTACCAGAACAGGTTCATGCCCGCACGCGTCTACGATGGCGGCTGGTGGTACTTCGACTACTCCAAGCAAAACGTTACGCCCAGCTTCATCACCACGAAAGACACGCTGCACCGGTTCCTTCTCGAAAACGAAGGCGGCAACATCGTGGCACACGTCGCGGCGAAATTCGGTGACCCCGTCATGGATTCCGACGGCAATACGATATGGCCCTGGGCTACCGTCGGCATCGAACTCGGCAAGAGCAAAAAGTCGCTCTGCAACGACATCTCATCCGTAGACTCCGTCGCATTCCGCACCAAGGGGATTGGAGCCATCGTATTCGCCGCACTCGACGAAACGCAAAAAAACGACAACAGCACCATCGCGCAGTACGAATTCAACCTCACCGACACCTGGAAAACGGTTACCGTACCGCTCGCCGACATCCTGGACAAAAAGTTCTCGTACACCTGCGTGAACCAGCTCGTCTGGAGATTCAAGCCGACAAACAACGAAGACAGGATTGTCGACTTCTGGCTCGACGACATCGAGCTCATCGGCGGCAAGAGGCTGAGCATCTGGAAAAAATGATGCCAGGAAGCCCATCCGCAGGCCCGCGCGCGGTCACGACCAATCAAGAAGGCATCTACAAGGATCTCAAGAGCGCCGTGCGCAAGTACATGCGCACGCAGTACCTGCGCCCCATCGCCGACCACACGCGAGAGGCTTTCGCACAGGCGGTCGAGTTCGTCTGCAAGTTCTACGGGAACGCAGGCCGCACATGGAACGAAGACCACGCCACACATGCCCCCTACGACGTGATTCTCGATTCAGGTTGCGGCACGGGCGAAAGCACCCTGAACATCGCAAAAAAATTTCCCGGCGTCCCCGTCATCGGGATAGACAAGTCCGCGGCCCGACTGACAAAGGCCGGCGGCACGGCTTCAAGCGACGCAGACCAGCTCCCGCCCAACGCATTCCTCGTGCGCGCCGAACTGCTCGACTTCTGGAGGCTCGCCCTCGAGGAAGTCCGTACCTACCGCTGGCACATTCCCTACCATGCGCTCTACTACCCGAACCCCTGGCCCAAGCAGAGCGAGGCCACCAGGAGGTTCCACCTGCACCCGATTTTCCCGACGCTCCTGCAACTCGGGGATACTATCGAGCTGCGCACCAACTGGGAAATCTACGCGCAGGAATTTGCGGAAGCGGCACGGGTTTTACAGGAGATGACGGTCAGTGATTGCACCCCCTCTTCGAGGGTCGCAAAGACAATCACCCGCGAGGCGTTCGAGCCGGAGCACGCGATTACCGCTTTCGAGCGCAAGTACAAAAACGCCCGCCAGCAATTGTGGCGGGTCGTCATCAGTAAAACTTAGCGGAACCTAGTTGCGGTCGCCGAGCCACCTCACGAAGGTCTTCAAATCCTTCGTCGTATGCACTGTCACCGTCGCATCGCCAATCACGAGGAATTCCGAAAGCCCATACTTGTCGCGACCTTCAGCACCCCAGTCGTAGGTGTAGCCCAAACGCGTCCACGGGTGTCCTCCCCTGCTCCTGTAGCTTGTCGACCAGGCCTTGTCGAACCAGTTCCTGTGCCACATGCCAATCGAATCCAGCTGCGAGTCATCGCCGTCCTCGAAGCGGCAGGCCATCTCGGAGCTCGTGATATCGGGATTGTAAGCCGATCTGATTATGTTCTTCGGGTCGACCCAGAGCGTGGAGAAGTGAGTAATCTTGTCTTCGCGCGAAAGCCCGAGCAGCTGGCGGAGCCTCAAGGGCCAATTCCTCACGTCGGACTTGTTCAGCCTGTACCAATCCAGGAATTCGCGGTCGGAGAACACGCGCAACCCGTTCTCGACAGTGACAGGCTTTCCGGGCTCGTAAGAATCGGGAGTGTCGTGGGCGACAACCATCAGCACCTTGTCCTTTTCCGGATTCCACGTCACCTTGTCGGAAGTAGAATCGATGATGACCAGCGGACGGATATCGTCGCACCCGCCCTCCTTCGCCGCCTCTATAGCCGCCTTGTACTGTTCGGTCAGCAGGGAATCGCGGTCCGCGAAACTCACCTTGGAGCCGTCACCGCGCAGCACTTCGCAATACGGAATATCGGAAGCCCTGACGGCTACTTCCGCCTTCTTGAATTCCTCTTCGATAAGGGCATCGTTGTGCGAGAAGAGCTTGTCGCCCTGCAAGAACGAAATCACGATCTTGCACAGGCCCTGCTCCGGGATAATCAAGCCGGAAGCGCCCTTGTTCGCCGTCGACGAATCCAGGACAAACTTGTTCTCGTGCTCGCCGCAGTTGTAGCTGTAGCTGTAAAGCGTCGCCGGGCCCGGCTTGATGGGCGCAAAGAACACGTTGTCCTGTTCATCGCTCCATGTCGGCTTCACCACGAAGCTAGAATCGCCAAGCTTCATGTAATGCGGAGTCGCCTCGCTGCAATAGAAGGCCGGCTGCCGGAAAACGCCGATAACACCCGTCTTTCCCTTGAATACGTCTTCGCTCTGGAGGTAGAGCGTCTTCGCACAACCCCAGAAGGCAAGCGAAACTCCCGCAATTGCCAAAATAGCTGTTTTTTTCATCGTAAACCACCCGAATCGTTTATTCAAGAATATATATAAATTTTTCGAAGCGACCAAACCGCCGACACCGCCAGAATGGCGTCTACTTGCGTACAAGTTTGGATTTCATCGTCGTTTTCATTTCGTACATACGCTTGTCCGCCACGCGGTAGACCGAATCGGCATCCCCGTTCGTCTCGCTATGGTAGGCAATCCCGTACGCCGCCTCCAGAGGGACAGGCAACTCTTCCTTGCAGTTCTTCTGCAGATTCTGCAATTTTTCGATAGCCGCGGGCAAGTCGGCGACATGCTCGTTTCGGACAATAGCCAAAAATTCGTCGCCTCCCATGCGGATTGTCGTACCGATTCCCGTGAACGCCTGCTTGAGCACGACGGAGAAGGCCTTTATCAGGTTGTCGCCGACAGCATGTCCGTAATGGTCGTTCACCATCTTGAGCCCGTTCAAGTCGATGCTCACGATTGCGAAATCGGCCGTAGACTTGTCCAGAAAACCGAAAATCTGCAGGCATTTCGCACGGTTGAAAAGCCCCGTAAGCGAGTCCACGTAGGCCATGGTCGAAAGCACGTCCTTCTCGGCCTTGTCCTCGAGAATATGGAACAGGTATACCAGGTAGCTCGCCACCAGCAGCACCACAAATATAAGCGCACCGAGCGGAAGCCACGTCATCTCGAGCGGGGTATTTTCCAGCGAGTAGGTCAGGCACAGGTTGTAGCGGATCAGGTCAAACCCCGCCACCGATGCAAAAATGACGACACCCAGCGTGAGAATCTTCCCGGAACGATCCATCTTGGAACTGTACAGCGCCCCCGTGAAAATCAAGTATATCATTCCGGTAGCGACATAAATATGGAAGCACGGGAGCGTCTTGGGGAACGCAAGTACACCCGTAAAGTGCAGGGCCACATTCACCAGCAGGAGCACGAAACCGACGACGACAAACCCGAAAATGCCCCACCATTTCCACGCGCTGATTTTCCCCTTGCGCATGTTCAGCAGCAAAAGGCAGAACGGGAGCGGGGCAAAGTAGAGGCTCAGGTATTCCAGTACAGAATTGAGCGTCAAGTTGATTGAAATAATCTGCAGCAACTTCATGTGGCAAAGCGTCCAGAGGCCAAGCGAATTGGACAAAAGCCCAATCATCATGACGCGGAACGCGGATATGCCATAGAATGTGGTCGCCACGCCTATCAGCAAGGCGAGAATGCCGAACATGGTGAGGAATGCGCCCACAACAAGCGCAAAAACATGGCGGGCGAAATAATCGCTGTTCGCATATTCCGCAGGGAACAGGTCGAATTCCGAAAACGCCCGACGGCTGTCATCTATAGCAAAGAAAGCCCGAATTTCCATGGGCTTCCCAGAGGCGGATTTCGGCAGGTGTATATAGTGGTATCCGCTACCGATGAACTTCCCGCGCGAAGCGAAATCGTTGCCGAAGGAATAAATCTGTTCGCCGCCCGTAAACACGTTGAAGGCCATATGCACAGAACGCATCCGGAGCGTCATGGGGGTTGCGGGATATTCCGGCAGGTCAAACTGCAGCACGAGGGAATCGCCAAACCGCGTGTTCTCCGGAGACTTAAACTGCGATATGGAGGGCATCAGAATCGTATCGCCCTTATAGAGGGCCACCGCGCCAATATTCAGGCGCTCAATCGTCGGGGAAAGACCATTCCCGCGCACCGCCAGGAACGCAGCCAGGGAACAGACCAAAAAGCAGACGGCCAATACCCAAGCGAGGATTATTTTTACCTTGTTCTGCATCGTTGTAATAAAAATAACACCTTTTTAGGGAGGAATAACAAAAAATTTACGTTATCAAAAAGAAAAAGCCCCTTTTTTGACAAAAAAATAGGCCACAGCACGTGGCTACGGTCTAATTTCGTATTCTGCGCCCTGGAGTCAATGGCGGCAGCTCACCTATGCACGACAGACAGAGCGGCCCCGAATTGCAGAGAGTTAATTCCACCAGCAGGGGCCCGATTAGGACTTTCCCCCACCCTGAACTGAGCAATTTTATATTCGTTTTCCGTTTCAGCGGCATTCCAGTAGAGAGCGGCATTCAAAGTGATTCCCAAAAAGAAATGCTTGTAGATTTTCCATAGATTACCTGTTTCAATCCTGAGACCAAATTCATAATCCGTATACGTCATCTCATATTCTTTCCAAGAATTATCGACATCCATAAATGACAATGCCGTTCCGACAAACAGGCCATCAAAAATCGACGACACATTCACAAAAGGAAACACCTTGACTCCGCCGCCCCAAAAAAACCGAACCACGTTTCCATTTTCCTTAAATTCTTCCTTATCCCGAGAGTAATACTTATACGAAGAATTTCCCGCAGACCTTATGAAGCCAATATCAAAGAAGACCGCCAGCCGGCGAAACACCAAAGCACCTACTCTAGAATTGAAGAAAGGCCCGTGACCTTCAAACGAATAAACATCATAATAGAGATCTTCGTCATAAATCATCTCTTCGCGATCAACATCGTGATACCAATGAGAATACGATTCCGTCTTGTAATCGGACTTCGCACGCTGAACCCCAGCTGAAACCTCGAAATAAGGATACACGAAATCAGAAGCTTGACGCCGTCTCTTAGGAACAGGCTTAGAATCATTCTCAAATCCCATCGCCGTGCAAACAAGACAAAATATCAAAAAAAAGACGCGTATCACGGCAACCTCAAAACAGCGTAATTTACGAACTTGCCACAAGAGGTATCTTCTGGAGGAAGAAACGCCTCCACCATATATGTCCCGTGAATCTTTCGTTCATCTAATTCGACAAAATTGAAGTTGATATTGTCTTGGCCCCAGCGAATCGTCGAACTATCAACCACATATGTCGGAAGAGTAACCATTTTCTCTTCGCACTTAAAAGAGATTTCGACCATAATTTTGTTATCGTCATTCGAAGAGAACATATCATCGCAAGAGCCGTAGCATTCAACGCAGACCGCTTCATGTCCCCTGTCGGAATATTCCGTTTCTTCCCAAACGAAATCACCGGACATGTACACAATTTTCAATTCCAAGGAGTCTACGTCGGCTGGCCTATAAGCACAAAAAAACGTCCAGTACTTGGAGCCTTCTTCTGGACACGATGTACAGCAAAACGCCAGCCACAAAAAGACCAGCACACAGTACACTGCGAATTTAGATTTATGAAATTTCATTTGTGCATAATATAAGCAATGATTTTTACAAAAAAGATTAATTCATTGTAAAAAAAAGGCATTCCATTCGGAACGCCTTTTTATTTGTTAAAAATTCCACTGACCGGAAAGACCCCAGCCACCCATTATATAACTTGGATACAGTTCCTCAACAACGCCTTCGGCATTCCTGTAATCCCAATTCATATACTTATAATCGGCATACAAAGCAACCAAAAGATGTTTCGTTATATTATAGCCCAAACGATAGCCATAACCGAAAGCAAATCTTTTTGCATCAATAACAGAGGAAAACCCATGTTCTTCCATTCTATTATTCAGATTTCTCTGCGCAAAATGCCATGATATACTTGGATAGAGTTCGAACATTATATTTCTATATGTAATGGACCACGTACACGGCTTCAAATCTAATCCCCAAAACGAAACGACATCATTTCCATCATCAAAGGAATAGCCAAATCGCTTAATTCCAACAGACAACTTGTAGTCTATCATATTTTCAGGTTCATTGAAAAAGCCCGCTTCTACAGAGAACCCAATCATCCCAGATGGCTTATAAACCCAATTCCGTGTTTGCAGTCTACTATCATTTACACTCAACGACACAAATATTGCATGGGCATTTACGCAAAGAAGAAACAACAATAGAACTAGAATACGCATAATTCATCCTCTATTCTTGTAAAATTTGCAGTTTTATCAGAGCCCAAAAGGTCACCATCACGATAAGACATTTCATCAAAATCATCTATACTTATAGAATACAGCAAAGAACCGTCTTTATCGTAATCATCATTCAATCTATATTTTTTGGAAAACGAGGTATCTTCCTCTACCGAGGTTACTTTCATAGAACCATCGGATACCTGGTCGACATATTGAATTCTTCTTGAAATTAAGGCCGAATTTTCGTCCAAACACAACCTGTAGCAATACATTTTTTTTGTCTGATTTTCCCAGTCTTTAAGAGTTGCTCCGTAAAAGCATCCCTGGACTTCGTCTAAGCTAACGAATTCCGCCGCCTCAGACGTTCCATGGGCTATGTAAGGGCACGCTGTCTGGATTACGGCAATAATGCCCAGACAAGCCACCATCAACAACTTTTTCATATTAAATAATTTTCTCCTATTTCGCATTGTTTAAGGTACTACCATTGCAAATAAAAGACAAACAACAGTTTGTTCTCAATGTAGCATTTTTAAAGGATAAATGATGTTCGACTTCATTCCATGAATCAGGCTATAATGGGAAAATCAAAAAAAAGCGTCCCGCATGGAACGCCTTTTTAATGCTTTGTGAATCCTATCGCGTCCTTCGGACGCTCCAGGATGACAATTTTACGCCGGCTTGACGACGATGTTGACCAACTTGCCGGGCACGACAATCGATTTGACGACGGTCATTCCCTTCATGAACTCTTTCATGCGTTCATTTTCCATGGCAAGCTTTTCGAGAGCAGCCTTGTCCATGTCCTTGGCAACGGATGCCTTGGCGCGGACCTTGCCGTTCACCTGGAACACGACTTCGACGGTGTTTTCCACAGCCTTGGAGTGGTCGGCTTCGGGCCAAGCAACATTCGTGAGTGATTCGTTGTGTCCGAGGATGCTCCACATTTCTTCGGCGATGTGCGGGGCAAACGGGTGCAACAGCTTGACGAAGGTTTCGCACGGTTCGCGGTAGCGCTTGTCCATCTTCATCATTTCGTTGTTGAAGATCATCAGCTGGCTAATCGCGGTGTTGAAACTCATGTTCTCGATGTCGCTCGTGACCTTGATGACGGTCTGGTGCATCACCTTCTCGATGGCTTCCGGAGCGGTTTCGTCAACGAACACCGGGGCTTCGTCAGAATCGCCCACCACGGAGCGCCAGGCGCGGCCGAGGAAGCGGTTCATGCCTTCGATGCCCTTGGTCTGCCACGGCTTCACGGCGTCCAGCGGGCCCATGAACATTTCGTACAAACGAAGGCTGTCGGCACCGTAGTCGCGCACGACGTCATCGGGGTTCACGACGTTCTTCAGGGACTTACTCATCTTCGCCACAATCTGCTTGAGCTCGATGTCGGTGCCCTTCTTGAAGAACTTTCCGTTCTTCTCTTCGACTTCGTCGGTCGGGACCTTGGAGCCCGCGGCGTCTTCGTAAGCGAAGGCAAGAATCATGCCCTGGTTGAAGAGTTTCTGGAACGGTTCGTCGGTAGAGACGAGGCCGAGGTCGAACAGGACCTTGTGCCAGAAGCGGCTGTAGAGCAGGTGGAGCACGGCGTGTTCGGCACCGCCCACATAGAGGTCCACCGGCATCCAGTACTTTTCAAGTTCCTTTGCAACAAATGCGTCGCCGTTGCAGGCGTCGATGTAGCGCAGGTAATACCAGCAGCTGCCTGCCCACTGCGGCATGGTGTTCGTCTCGCGGATACCCTTGCGGCCGTTCTTGTCCGTGACCTGGAGCCATTCGGTGGCGTTTGCGAGCGGGGACTGTCCGCCGTCACCCGGCTTGTAGTCCTTGAGTTCCGGCAACAGCACCGGCAGTTCGGAATCATCAACGGTAGAGATTTCGCCGTCTTCCCAGTGGATAATCGGGAACGGTTCGCCCCAGTAACGCTGGCGGCTGAAGAGCCAGTCGCGGAGCTTGTAGTTCACGGTAGCCTTGCCGATCTTGTTGGCTTCGAGCCATTCGATCACCTTGGCGATACCCTGCTTCTTGTTGAGTCCGTTCAGGCAAAGCGTGTCGTTCTGGCTGTTGATGTAGGTGCCGTCGGCAGCCCAGCAGGCTTCGCCGGCGAGAACCTTCGGGCGAACGTCTTCGGGGCAGCTTGCATCGGGTTCCATGATGCAGATGACGGGCAAATTAAACTTCTTCGCGAAATCGAAGTCGCGGGTATCGTGGGCGGGCACGGCCATGATGGCGCCAGTGCCGTAGCCCGTCAAAACGTAGTCAGCAACCCACACCGGAATCTTGGTGCCGGTGAGCGGGTTCACGGCGTAGCTACCGGTAAACACGCCGGTCTTTTCCTTGGCGAGTTCAGTACGGTCGAGGTCGCTCTTCAAGGCAGCGGCGTGCACGTATTCTTCCACGGCAGCCTTCTGTTCGGCAGTCGTGAGTTCCGGCACCATAGCGTGTTCCGGAGCAACGACCATGTAAGTTGCACCGAACAGCGTATCGCAACGGGTCGTGTAAACGCGGAGCTTCTTTTCGGTCGGCTTGCCTTCGGCATCCGCAATCGGGAAGTCCACTTCGGCACCGTAGCTCTTGCCGATCCAGTTCTTCTGCATGTCCTTCACGCCCTGCGGCCAGTCGAGCTTGTCGAGGCCCTTCAGCAGGCGGTCGCCATACAGCGGGATGCGCATGAGCCACTGCTTGAGGTTACGGCGTTCCACTTCCTTGGTGCCGCACTTTTCGTGGCTGCCGTCATTCAAGACTTCTTCGTTCGCGCAAACAATCTTGCAGTGCTTGCACCACCACACCTGAGCGTCGGCGTAGTAAGCGAGGCGCTTCGAATCCTTGTACTTGCGGACTTCGGCAGCACCCTTGGCTTCCACGTCGGCAGGAATCGGGAGTTCTTCGATGGGGCGGCCCTTCTGCTGGTCTTCATCGAACCAGGTGCCGTAAAGGCGCTTGAAAATCCACTGCGTCCACTTGTAATACTTCGGGTCGGTGGTGTTGACTTCCTTGTTCCAGTCGTAGCTAAGGCCAAGGCGCTTGATCTGGCGGCGGAAATTGTCGCAGTTCTTCTTGGTGGTAATGGCCGGGTGCGTACCGGTCTGAATAGCGTACTGTTCAGCAGGGAGGCCGAAAGCGTCCCAACCCATCGGGTGCAACACGTTGAAACCGCGGCTGCGCTTGTAGCGGCAGATGATGTCGGTGGCGGTGTAACCTTCGGGGTGGCCCACATGGAGGCCAGCGCCACTCGGGTACGGGAACATGTCCAGGCAGTAATACTTGGGCTTGGACTTATCGGTGCCCGTCTTGAAAGTCTGATGTTCTTCCCAGTAGGCCTGCCACTTGGTTTCGATCTCTTGCGGATTGTACTTTGCCATGATTATAGTCCTTTTTTTCGGGCTATAATTTAGAAAAAATTTCGCATGGCATTATCTTACATTCTCGTCCACTTGCCAGAAGAGCATGTAAAACGGCAAGTCATGGTATTAACATCCTGCGTCCTGGATTCCAGCGGCAAAAGTCCCCTCGTGGAATCGATCTTCCCTTCGACACTGTTTGTGCACGCAGCTTCCGGAGCGAGGCAATCGACCCGCTTCCATTCACCTTCTTCACATTTGAAAAAAGCGTAATCAGAGTCAGAGCTGTCTGAAACAGGTACTTTAGGTACAGCCCTTCAATAGTTTTATCCCAGGTCATGTATTTTTTGAGACCCTCAGTGCTGGCAGAAGAACCCAAATCACCAGAAGAGGAACTTGCCGAAGCAAAGAGATCATCTTCAGCCGCGAAGCCAAGATTATTATTAGAAGAATGATCGCAGGCCGTCAAGGTCAGCGACAGTCCAAAAGCTGCCACACCAGCAACCTTGAAGAAAACCATTTTTTAGGAACGTCAAACATAGCTCACCTCCCGATTATAAAGAAAGCCCCGCAATGCGGGGCCAGCTACAAAGGAATCTCGTTTTAAGGCTACTTCTATTCCGTGCGGCCGAAATCGTAACCCACGCGCTCGTCCTCACATTCATAATATGTACTGATATACCCCCCTCTATTTTCTTCATGTAAAGTCACCTTCTTACGTTTGAAGATACTCCCCGGTTTATACGAACCCGACTTTGATCTCCATTCGGCACCTTCTGATTCAGGCGTACATTCAGGTTTAGGCGGATACTTCTCATATTCTTCTGTTTCCAGCGTCCAAGTACTGTCTTCACCATACAGATAATAATTTTGGCTCAAGCAGAAATACGTTCCATAATAGGAAGCAGAAG
>CACXXH010000036.1 GCA_902771595.1 Fibrobacter succinogenes
GCTCTACGGCGAATTCAAGGCGACCATTGGCGGCAAGACCTTCCGCGAAAAAATCGGTATCCGCATTGAAGACGATCTACTGATTACCAAGGACGGCTTTAGGAACATTTCTAAAGATATCCCGAAAACGGTCGATGATTTGGAACGGCTGATGAAGTAGGCTTGTTGCTAAAACCATTGTATTTTCCTAAATTTTCGCCGAAAAAATTTAAAAGGTTACAACCATGAAACTCTCCAAGTATTTCTATGTGACGCTCCGCGAAACGCCGAGCGATGCCACCATGCCCAGCCACATCTTCCTGATGCGCGGCGGCTACATCAAGCCCGTTTCTACCGGTATCTACTCCATGATGCCGATGGGTTTCCGCGTGATCCAGAAGATTGTAAACATCATCCGCGAAGAAATGAACAAGATTGGCGGCATCGAAGTGGACCTCCCGGTGGTGCAGACCGCTGAACTCTGGAGCGAATCGGGCCGTTACCAGGCTATTGGCGAAGAACTCCTGCGCTTCAAGGACCGCAACAACCACAACATGGTGCTGGCCATGACCCACGAAGAAGCCATGACCGACCTCGTGCGCTACGTGCTCAACAGCTACAAGCAGCTGCCGGTGATGCTCTACCAGTTCAAGACCAAGTACCGCGACGAACCTGCGCATCTACCGTCGCGTGGGCATTGAACCGGTGGTGGTGCAGAGCGATACCGGCATTATGGGCGGTAAGGTCGCTCACGAATTCATGCTCGACACTCCGAACGGCGAAGACTACTTGATTCTTTGTAAGAAGTGCGGCTACCAGGCCAACCGCGAAATCGCGAAGTTCCAGCGCGTCCCGTTCAAGGGCGACGAAAACGCTACGCTCGAAAAGGTCGCTACTCCGAACAGCGAAAGCATCGAAGAAATCACCAAGTTCCTGAACGTTCCGGCAGAATCTACTGCCAAGTGCGTGTTCTTCGACTTCGAAGGCAAGCTCATCACGGTCGTGGTTCCGGGCAACCTCGACGTTTCCGAAATCAAGCTCCACAACTTGCTCAAGGCCAAGGAACTCTACCCGGCCGAAGATAGCCTGATTAAGGCTTGCGGCATGGTCCCGGGCTTTGCTTCCCCGATCGGTTCCCACGACACCCGCGTCATTGTGGACGAAGCTATCGCTGATTCCTTCGACCTCGTGACCGGCGCCAACGAAGAAGGTTTTCACTTCAAGCATTGCAACCCGAAGCGCGACTTCCCGAAGTTCGAAGTGGCCGACATCGCCGAAGCT
The DNA here is from genome assembly GCA_902771595.1 of Fibrobacter succinogenes. Classification (GTDB taxonomy): domain Bacteria; phylum Fibrobacterota; class Fibrobacteria; order Fibrobacterales; family Fibrobacteraceae; genus Fibrobacter; species Fibrobacter succinogenes_C. Next base: position 1,261 of record CACXXH010000036.1, read on the forward strand.
TCCGAAGTCTGCAAGTGCCCCTGCTGCGGCGAACTCCTCACGGAAACTCGCGGTATCGAAATGGGTAACATCTTCAAGCTCGGCACCAAGTTCTCTGAATCCATGGGCGCCAAGTTCCTCACCGCCGAAAAGACCTCCGCTCCCGCCATCATGGGTTGCTACGGCATCGGCGTGGGCCGCCTGATGGCTTCCGTCGTCGAAAACAGCCACGATGACTTCGGACCGATTTGGCCCAAGTCCATCGCTCCGTTCCAGGTGGAAATCGTCCCAATCGGTAAGGAACCGGAACTTGCTGAACTCGCCGAAAAGTTCGAGAAGGAACTGGAAGCCGCCGGTATCGACGTGCTCGTGGACGACCGCGACGAACGTCCGGGCGTGAAGTTCAAGGACGCCGACCTCTGGGGTTCTCCGGTGCGTATCGCCATCGGCAAGAAGGGCCTCGCGAACGGTGAAGTTGAATGGAAGTTCCGCAACGAAAAGGATTTCACCATGGTCAAGGTCGAAGACGTTGTCGCCAAGGCCAAGGCTTACTTCGCAGAATAATTCTGCGAAAGACAGATACTGAAAGAGCCCCTTCAGCAAGAACTGAGGGGGCTTTTTCTATGCCTTAAAGCAAAAGTTACTTTATCTGCAAATTACTTCGCAAGGCCGAAGCGGACAGGGCGTTCCCCGCGCACGTTGAGCACGTACACGCCGGAATTCAGGCCCGAAAGGTCGACAGACTCGCCTGCAGCAGCGATTCCCTGCATCACCTTGCGGCCACGCATGTCCATGACCGCGTATTGCGCATCCTTGCCCGAGCCGAGCGTGAAGCTCAAATTGCCCTCGCCCATGCGGATTCTCGAGGCCTTCGCGAGGACAACCGCCTTGATAGACGCCACTGCAGGTTTCTGCGTAAGGCCGTAAAGGAAGCCGAAAACTTTTTCCTTCACCTTCACGTCGTAATCACCGTCGTCGTAGAATTCGTGCGACATGCCTTCGACAAAGTAGGTTTCGTGCTCTATGCCCTTCGCCTTCAACACGGAATCGATAACGAAGCTCCCGTAAAGCGTAGGCGCCTTCACGTCGACCGTAAGCGAACCGGCGGAAGCAAACATCGACGGCATGACGTTTTCGAACGTCGCCGAGATATTCCCGAGCGGACGCCCCGTCTTGAAAAGGACCGTGCTGTCGGCCGTGCCGTGCACGAGCAAGACCGGAGTCGCCTTGCCCTCTATGATGGAAACGTCGTGAATGCCGCCCCACAAGGCCACAACCCCATTCGCTTCGGAATTGGAGCCCTTCACCCCATACTCGTCAAGTCCACCGAGTTGCGGGTTTTCTTTTGCGACCGCAGGAATCTCGGAAGCCTTGTCGACATAGATGTTCTCCAGAGAAAGTACGGCGCCGGCGCTGTTCCCGAGCAAATAGATGCGGTCCGGATCGATGCCCAAATTGTTCGCATTCGCCCGCATGTAACGGAGCGCGGCTCGGACATCCTGGATTCCGCGGTAAACCGTTCTAGAAAAATTGGCGCTGTCAATCGAGATATACATGTTCTCGGTTTTTGCCGTAATTCCCAACCGGTACTGGACCGCGGCAGTGACAAAACCGCGTGCAGCAAGCGAATCGCAGTAGGTGACTGACTGCTGGTCCATATCGTCTTTCGCGCCAGCCGCAAAAGCACCTCCATGCAAAACGAGCACTGCGGGGCGCTTGTTTTCGAAATCGCCCTTCGGGCTATAGATATCCATATGCAGGTCTATAGGCTGCAAATCCTCTTCGTTATCGTAGAGGTAGACCATCGTGCCGCCATTTGCAGAAGCGAGAGCAGAAAGCGTTGTCGAAAGTTTGCTCAATGCGGACAAGTGGTTCACGCCAGAGGCGTAAACGACGTCCTTCTGGACATCCACATCGAATAACCTGTCCTTGTACCTTTCGGCAGCGAAACCATGCGCAAAAGAGATAGCGAGAACGGCAAGCAGAATCTTTCTCATAAAGCCTCCTTTGTTCAAAAAAGGTAAGAAAAATCCTCACAAGGTTCAATAGGAAAAGTGCCCCCTATTCGTTTTTTTCTATTTTTTCAAGCATGAGCACTAAGAGCAAAATCAAGATTGCAACATTGCAGGGCAAGTGGACTGGCGATTTCGACAGCAACAACGCCTGGTACGTGGAACAGGCCCGCGCCCTCAAGGGCAAGGGCTATGACCTGGTCGTTCTGCCGGAACTCTTCCACACGCCATACTTTCCGTTCGAAGAAAACGCGGACTTCTTCGACCTCGCCATCGAAAAGGACCATCCGCTGGTCGCCCAGTGGCAGGGTATCGCGAAGGAACTGAACGCCGTCGTGGTGTTCCCCTTCTTCGAAAAACGCGCCCGCGGCATTTACCACAATTCCGCCTTCGTGTTCGAACGCGACGGAAGCATCGCCGGGCTCTACCGCAAGAGCCATATTCCCGACGATCCGGCCTTCTACGAAAAATACTACTTCATTCCCGGCGACACGGGTTTCGAACCCATCAAGACGTCTGCCGGCACTCTCGGCGTGCTCATCTGCTGGGACCAGTGGTTCCCCGAAGCCGCCCGCATCATGAGCCTCAAGGGAGCGGACGTCCTGATTTATCCCACCGCCATCGGCTGGATGGACAGCGAGCCCAAGGAAATCTACCCGCGCCAGCAGGATAGCTGGACCACCGTCATGCGTGGCCACGCCATCGCGAACCGCACGTTCGTGGTTGCAGCGAACCGCATCGGAACCGAAGGCCATCTCACGTTCTGGGGCACGAGCTTCGTCTCCGCACCGGACGGCTACTTCATCGAAAAGTGCGCGCCCGACTTCCTCGGCGTCTCCACGGTAGAAATCGACCTCGCCGAAACAGAAGAAAACCGCCGCTGGTGGCCGCATTTCCGCGACCGCCGTATCGACCTTTACAAAGACATCCTCAAGATTTGGTGCGAATAACATGGCATTAGCAACACTCCGTTATCCTGCAGAATGGGAAGAGCAGAAGGCCACATGGCTCTCCTTCCCCCACAACCCGGAAAACTGGCATGGCGAACGCGGCGTCAAGATCCGCAAGTTCTACATCGACCTCATCCTTGCCATCAGCGATTTCCAGCCGGTAAACGTGCTTATCCCGAAAAAGGACTTCCTGACCAAAAAAGAGAAAGAAGCCCTCGAATGCACCTCCTTCCCGGTCAATTTCACCGTCATCAAGACCGACGACATCTGGATTCGCGACTACGGCCCATTCTTCGTGAAAAAAGGGCGCAAGACCATCATTTCCGAAGCCGTTTTTAACGCATGGGGCGCAAAATTCCCGCCCTGGAAGAACGACAACCAGATTCCGTCCCGAATCGCCAAGGCTTTCGGTTATCCCGAAGGGAAAAAGATTCCCTACATTTTCGAAGGCGGCGCCATCGAAGTGAACGATGACGGGCTCGGCATCACCACGCTGGACTGCCTCGTCGGCAAAAACCGCAACAAGACCGAAGACCTTTCCAGCGTCATCAAGGCGATATGTACGACCCTCGGGCTCAAGAGCCTGCTGGTCCTCCCCCACGGACTGAACGGCGACCATACGGACGGCCACATAGACAACGTTGCCCGTTTCGTCGGCACCAAGAGGCTCGTCATGGCATGGGACGCCAACATGAAATCGAAGAACGCCAAGATCCTTGCCGAAGCGAAATACCTCATCGAGACATGGCTCAAGGCATTCTACGGCAATGATTTTGCTGTCGACACGCTCGCGCTCCCCCCGCAGAGGAAACTTCCCGACGGGCAGATACTCCCTGCGAGCTACATGAACTTCATTTTCGTGAACGGCGGCTTAATTTACCCGAAATACAAGTGCAAGAACGACGCCGTCGCGCAGCAATACTTCGAAAGCGTGTATCCGGACAGGTTCGTCGTCGGACTCGACTGCCGTACGGTCATCGAGGAAGGCGGAAGCCTCCACTGCATGAGCAAGCACGAAAGCAAATAAAGGAAAAATCCGGTCCCGAGAATTCGGAACCGGATTTTCACTGAGCTATGAAGGGCTCGAACCTTCGACCCACGCCTTAAAAGGGCGTTGCTCTACCAACTGAGCTAATAGCCCGAGCGCTCCAAATATATTAAAAATCGTTTTTTTTGTAAAGACCGTACATCTTTTTTTTCGTTTTTTTGTAGATTTACCGCATGATGTCTAATAGAAAAGTTTTGGTGCTCGCTTTGTGGGGCATGCTGTTCCCCACTTGTGCCTTTGCGTACTTTTCACAGGGTGACCAGGGTGAAGAGATTTTTTCCTTTTTGAGTACTTTCGACAGTCCGCGTAACGCTTCCATCGAAAAATCTGGTGCCGCATATCCCTCGACAGACCCAACCATCGTGCAACTCAACCCTGCCGCACTCCGAATACCGGACGGAACGAAACGAATCGCCGAAATCCACTGGCAGACCGGCGACATGGCCGAAAACCAGGGTACCATTTCGTATACCTCGAGCTACAGGAATTTTTTGTACCAGGTTTCGTACAACTGGCAAGACTACGGAACGATCAAAGGGTACGACGAACTCGGCAACGAGTCGGGCAAGGAATATAACCCGTTGAGCCAGCTCGCTACGGCAACCGTCGCCTTCGCCATGACTCACATAAACGTGGGCGCCACAATCAAGTTCGCAAGCGAAAAACTCGCCGAAGAATCCGGCGACAGGACCGCACTGGGTGCAGCTTTCGACTGGGGCGTCTCATGGCAATCCACAAGCAAGATTTTCGGCGTAGCCCTGGTGGGCAGGGACTTCGGCGCCCTCCTCCGCGACTACGTGGACGACGGCTACAACGACAATTTCCCGATGTCGCAGACATTCGCGCTTTCGTTCTATTACAGGCCCGTCATCCTGCCGCGCCTTACGATTATGGGCGAAAGCACTTTTCCGCGTTTTGCAGAACCCAAATTTGCGCTTGGCGGTGAATACGCTCTCGGCCAGAGTTTCTTCCTTCGTGCAGGCTTCACGCGCGCATGGCTCGACCTCACCCGCGACGTAAAGCAGCTCATTTCGGCAAGCAGCCGCCCCGACGAGGCGCAAACGGCACGCATGCTCAGCGCCGGCCTCGGATACAACGCGAAGATGTTCTCCATCGACTATTCGTTCTCCTACCTCGCGCAAGGGCTCGGAACCGAGCACCGGTTCGGACTCCGCATAGGCCTGTAATGCGACAATTCGACGTCCTGGTCTGGGGTTTCGAAGACGAGCCTGGCGATACAATCCAGCCATCCTCGCCCCCCTTCACTGACGACGCCCTGGGATGGTTCTTCGGAAACGACCTTAACGCAAACCTTCTGAAAAGCGAAGCCGAATGGATCGTCTTCGCCCATAAATCCGTAACTATAGACAGGCAGTTCCTGAACGATCTCGCCGAATGCACCTCGGGCTTCCCGATGGTCGACGCGTTCGCCCCGAGGGTAAAAGACGCCACAAGCCGCTCCTTCCATTCAGGCTTCACGCTCGATTCCCGCAAAGGTCTTTCGATGCTCGACGAAAACGCCAAGATGCGCTTTGTCGCGGCACCGCACCCGCTGATTGCCGCCTATTCCAGGCGCATTGTCCAGCGGACCGGCGCAATGGATGCCGACCTCTCCCTCAAAGTACAGATGGTCGACTTCGCGCTGCGCATGCTCCATGCGGGCGGCAAGATGTTCTCCGTGCCCTATCTGGTCGCAAGCACCTTCGGAACCGCAGACGACACGCTCTACAAAGACGGCGAAAGCGTCGACGATTTCGCATTCTCAATGTTCAAATCGCTCGGGCTCGGGAAAAACTTGGGATTCCTACTGCGGCATCCCGGCACATGGCGCGGACTCTGGAAACGGAGAAAAAGCCTCGACGAGAAGCGTAACAAGGCGATCCTCCTGAGCAAACTCGACAAGAAATTTCTGGCAGAACTGTACTAGCGGGATTTTTCCTGGCCAATCCGGTCGAGGAACCCGACTACGCGCGAGGCGAAACTATCCATGGAACAGCGGGATAGCAGTTCCTGCGCAGCCGCTTCGTCGATAACGTTTTCGCCGGCCAGCACCCGGTCAAGAACAGCCGCATATGCGGGCGCATCGTCGGGCTTTTCCACAAGCGGGCAGACGCCCTCCAAGTTCTCCCTGACGGCGGAAGCCTTCGCGCACACCGCGGGCGTACCGCAGGCAATCGATTCTATCGGCGGGAGCCCGAAACCTTCCAAGAAGCTCGGGTAAACCATAAGGTCGGCATGGCGGTAGAATTCCACGAGTTCGCAGGCGTCGAATTCCCTGAAATGGAACACGTTGTAAAGTTTCTTCTCGTTCACGATGGCCTTCAGGCGTTCGGAAAACTTCCCTACACGCACAAAGGCCACATCGGGGCGCAACCGCGCCATCTCGAAATACGTATCGATATTCTTGCGCGGCTCGTCGAGACTCACGTTGAGGCACATCCCGTAAAAATTGCGAATGCCGCGCTTGCGGCGGAACTGCGCCTTCGCCTCCGCGGTCACGGGAGCTTCGGGCTTCTTGAACAGTCCGGAATCAATCGGGCAGCCGATAACGGCGCCCGGCTTCTCCGACATCTGCGGGCCAAAGAACTTGGTGGCCTCACCGCGGGTCCAGTTCGAGTTGTAGACAAAGGAATCCGCCTTGACCGTCGGGCGAATGTAGAACAAATTAAGCAACTTAAACTTGACGCTATGCGGGTAGAGCGTCTCGGCGAAGGTATCGTGCACGAACATCACCGTCTTTGCCGAAGGGCAGGCCTTCGCCGCCACGGGCACGAGGAATCCCAACTCAGGACGGATAAAGAAAATCATGTCCGGCGCCATGCGGTGCAGCAATTTCTTGAAAGGGGCGCGAAACGAGAAAAAACCCGAATAAAGGGACTTCGCCCAAATTTCGTGCGAGGTGAATCCACGGGAATCCGCGGCATTTTCTTCGGCGCTTTTCTCGTCAGAAAAAAACTTGGGAGTCTTCAACCAAAGTACATGCGCATCAAACTTGTTGCACACAGCCGTGAGCAAATTCACAGTCAATCGACCGAAGCTCGTTCGTTCGTTTTTGTCGCAAACAAAAAGTATATTTTTTTGATTCACCATCATCTAGAATATAGCAACTTTCTATATTGTTATTAATGTATCCAATCTGCAAGAAATCCATTAGTTTCTACAGCGACGCTCCTGAATGGGGAGGGCAAGAAATCCTTTCTGCAAGGATAGCCGCCATCGTCGCCGAAACTAGCGATGTCACGTTCTTCTATTCGTGCGACAAGTTTGCAGATTTCCTGCCCGCAAGCGTGAAACGGATCAAGCTCCCCTACCACGCCGAAACCCCGTTCCCCATTATCCGCGACCGGTTCAAGGGCAAAGCGAAAAAAGCAAAAGAACTTTTCAAGAAAGAGAATATCCAGAACCTGGTCCTGTGCCCGGGCAATATCGAGAGGTGCCTCCCGGGACTTTGGGCGGCAAACCAGCTGGGACTTCCGACGGTATCGTACATACCGCTCGCCTTTTCCCAAAGCGAAACGCACGCCAACCTCGGGAAATTACGCGATATTCTCGCCAAGCGCATCTACAGCAAGGTAGACCACTGGATAGTGAACTCGCCTTACCAGAAGCGCCTCATGGCACGCTTCGTGGAAAAGGATATAGAGACGCTCCTGAACCCGCTCGTCTGGGACATTTCGGCTCCGGCCAAGAAACCGCAATCGCGCCTGAACATCGCCATTCTCGGGCGCATCTTCTTCGAGCAGAAAGGGCACGACATCCTGCCAGACATAGCGTTCCAACTCAAGAAAAACCATGCCGACGTCCACTTCACGGTTATCGGCGAAGGCCCGCACGAGACAATCCTCCGGCAAAGAATCAAGCAGAAAGGCGTCGAGGACCTCATCGAATTCACGGGCTGGATTCCCCCAGAAAAAATACAGGACAAGTTGCTCAACGAAATCGACCTGCTCCTGATTCCATCGCATTTCGAAAGCGGGCCAATCGTACTTTTCGAAGCGCTCCAATGCGGCTGCCCCGTACTGGTCGCTGATGCCGACTACACCGACGACTACGTCCTGCCCCCATGGATGCTCTTCAAGGAAGGTTCCGCCACCGACGCCGCCGAAAAGATTTTGCATTATGCCGAGAACTGGAACGAGCCTCAGTTCCTGGACCTGAGGGAAAGACTTTTCCTCGACCGTACCGACGAAGACTTCAAGAGAAACGTCTCACGCATTTTCGACAAGCTTTTTGACGGGGGAACCCAGAAATGAGCCGCATATGCATCGTCCTTGCGACCTACAACGGTGAGCGGTTTCAGGAAGAGATGCTTCAATCTCTCGTAAACCAGACCCGTCCCGCCGACAAAGTCATCGCCATCGACGACGCCTCGCAGGATTCCAGCGTCAGCATTCTCGAATCCTTCCAAGGAAAACTCCCGCTCGAAATATTCAGACAGGCGCAGAACGGCGGGCACTGCAAGGCATTCGCAACCGGGCTCGAACACGCCAAGCAATACGCAGGGCCAGGCGACCTGATTGCCCTTGCCGACCAGGACGACATCTGGAAGGCGGACAAGCTCGAGAAACTCGAAAAAGAAATCGGCAACCGCGCACTCGTTTTCGGGGACGCAGAAGTCATCGACAAAGATGGAAACGTCATCCGCGATTCATGGCGCAAAGAAGCGCTCATCCAGAAAGCCATCCCCATCAAGGCGCAAATTGCGGGCATCAACAACGTAACTGGATGCCTATCGCTTTTCAAGGCGGAGCTTCTCGACATGATCCTCCCCATTCCGGAAGGCGTCACGGTACATGACCGCTGGGTCGCGATGATTGCCGAAAGGAACGGCGGAATCAAGGCCATCGACGATGCCGTCGTGCAATACCGCCTGCACGATTCAAACGCGGTCGGCGGAAAGCCCGCACCGGCCATGAGCAAGACGCTCGAAATTCAGCAGCGCTGGCTAAGGATGATTCTTGAAAACTGCGAGCGGCTCTCGCTCACGGCCGACGAAATCCTCTTCACGAAGCACTTGCTGAACCTTTCGCAAAAGCGCATAAACCGTTACTTCATGCCCTTCGAAATACCGTGGGTTTTCGCGAACAGGAAGGTCCTCTTCGAAAAAGTTCCGGCACTCGCCTTGACCAAGAAAATTCTGTTTACCGTCATCGGGCTTCCGCTCGCAAAAAGAATCTGGAAAAAATCATGAGCGGAAGGACTGCCATAATTCTCGTGACCTTCAACGGTTGGGAAATGACCCGGAACTGCCTAAACGACCTGGCAGCGCAGCTAGGCGATTCCGCGCATTTCGTCGTCGCGGTCGCCGACAACGCGAGTACCGATAAAACCGTCGAGAACATCCGCAAAGACTTCCCCGCCGTACACCTGTACGCAAGTCCAACGAACGTCGGGTTCGGCGCGGCGAACAACCTCGCCATAGAAGGGCTCCTCCGCGACGGGGAATCGTTCGATTCCGTATGCCTGCTCAACAACGACACAAGGCTAAAACCGGAAACCCTTCCGCAACTGCGGCTCGCCTGGGAACAGGCGCAAAAAATGGCCGAAGACGAAGGCGGCAAATACGCCCTCGTGGCTCCAACCGTAAAGAATCCGAACGGAAGCAAGCAGCCGAACTATTTCGCGGGACTCGGGCCCGAAGGAATCGGGAGCCTGAAGTTTTTCACGAACGCCTTCCGAAACGAGAACGGCGCCGCCAAAATTTTGCAGGGCGTCCCGCAGGCGACTTCGCAGGCATCCCTCGCCGAAGTCCACTGGACCTCGGCTGTATGCTGGATGTTCGGGAAAGACCTCTTCGACGCCATCTGCAAGAATAATGCCGAAGGCAAATTCTTCGACGAGAAAATCTTCATGTACTACGAAGATGCAGACGCAGCCCTCCGCGCGCGCCGTCTCGGCACAAGATTTTTCATCGCGGGCAACATTCCCCTCACGCACCTGGGGGGCGGTTCCGCCCAGAACAATACGAGACGCGCACTGCAGCACGACCGCGCGCAGCAGTACGTATTCAAGAAACATTTCGGCTTCCGCGGATTCCTGCTTTCCAAATCGTTCCGCTTCTGCCGCAGCCTCGTACGCATCGTTGCAAGCCTTCCCCGCTGCATCGGCTCCAAAAACGGGGAAACACGTGCATACATCAAGCATCATTTCACCCTGATGAAGACAGCCCTATGGTAACGCTCATGAATATTCTCGCAAAACAAACAGCCCGCATGGCGATGCTTCTCTCCATTTTTGTCGGCCTCCTCGCCACGGAAGGTCTCGCCGCCAAAAAGGGAGAACCCGCGGTAACGCACATCTCCTTCGCGGATTCCGCCAAGAACCATCTCGTCAACATCCGCGCGCAGATTTCGGATTCCGTGCTCGTCACCAACCTCGCGAACGCCCCGACGCACTACGACAACGCCATGTTCGTCCGTCTGTTCCTCGACGGCCACTTCACCCAGGCTTTCCATTTCGACGCCCGCGTCATGGTGAGCAACGACTACACGAACCGCTACATCAACGACAACTTCTACCACCCGAGCGAAGGCCTTCCCTACAACAAGCAGAGCGAAACCAGGCGCACCTGGGACCAGTTCTCCGCCAAAATAGACTACCAGCTCAAGCCGGTCACGCTGCTCGCCGGATTCGACTACCTGGAATTCGGTCCCGCGCGCTACAACCATGTCATCCTGCGCGGCAACAGATCCATCGACCGTCCGTGGCAAGATACGACAAGCCGCATCTGGAGGCCGGCACCCACGCCCTACTTCGGCTACCGTTTTGAAATCGGCCCCATCGAATACTCGCAATACGCCGCAAAGCTTTTCGAAAAGAAGAACAAGGGCAAGTACATGCATGCGCACAGGCTCGACCTGCACCTGCCCTTTAACATCACGCTCGGACTTTCCGAAACGGCGCTGTACGGATCCACCACGGAACCGGCGCACACCAATCCCAACGCCGATGCCGACAGCACCGATCGCGATTTCGAATGGAATTACGTCCTTCCGTTCATCATGTACAATTTCCAGGAACACATCCAGGGCGACCAGGACAACATATCTCTCGCATTCGACCTGAGCGTCCGTACGTTGCCGCACTGGGAATTCTACGGCGAACTCCTCTGGGACGACATGAAAACGCCCACGAGCATGTTCGACGACAGCTGGTGGGGCAACAAGTGGGGTGCAACGGTCGGTATCGCGCGCGACAGCCTCTACGTTGGGCCGGTAAGGCTCGACATGTTCACGGAATACACGCGCATCGAACCTTGGGTCTACACGCACCACAAGGGCGGCGGATACACCTACGCAAGCTACTCGCAGAATCTCGGAAGCGACCTGGGACCCAACAGCCAAGAATTCCACGCCGAACTGAGCGCTACATACAAATTCATCAACGCAACGCTCTTTGCAGGAAACGTCGCGAAAGATACGGCATTCGGCGGAAACATCACCGACATCCACGGCCCCGAAGACGCCATCAATAAGGTATTCCTCAACGAAGAGACCTCGCTCCGCTACACCGAACTCGGCGCAAGGCTCGAAATCACCCCTTGGCACTGGATGAGCTTCCGGGCTGGCTACACGCGCTACTTCGGAGACTACGAAGGCTACAGGGCATCGGCGAGCGGTTCCCTGCAGTGGTAAAAATCCGAGTCAATTAAAAAAGCAGTTTAACGGCCTCGTCGCTATCGGCGGCGAGGGCTTTCTTTTTCCATTCGGGATCGAGCAGGAGTTTCGCCATGCTCGCAATGACCTGCGTATGCGCGGTCGCGGATTCCGCCGGCGAAAGCAGCACGCACAGGAACTGCGCCAAATCATTGTTGCGAACCGCTATTCCGCTAAAGCCCGCCGGGCACACGGCAAAAGCCATCAGCGGAGTCTTCAGCCCCGCAATGCGCGTATGGGGCAGCAGAAGTCCCTCGCCCATGTAGATTCCCTGCGATATGCGTTCCGTGAGGGCCTTCCAGGCCGCATTCGCATTGAAGGCGACACCAGCATGGACAAGCGCATCGTAGGCATAACCCAGAGCGCGATTGAATGTTTCAGATGAAGGATAGTGCTTAAAGTAAACAGGAACCATTCGAGAGACAAACCAACCTTCGGAGCTTTACGCCAGCCCTAGGCCAGCGCCTTCTCCATGAACTCCAGCGCTTCCGGTTCGGTCGCCTTAACAATCAGCTTGAACTCTGCAAACAGAGCCCTCAACTGGCACTTGCCCGGTTCGATGTACTGTTCGAATTTCTTGATTCCCTTCACCTTGCTGAGGAAGCAGTAGGCTCCGAGCGCCTGCATCAAGCGCTGCAAGCTGGCCTGGATAAAGCTATCCCAGGCATCTTCCTTGGTATAGGCCTGCACGCGCTTGTTGTGCATGCGCCAGTATTCAAAGAAATCCTTGATCATTTCAACCGGCAGGCACACGTACGGATCCCACAGGAGGCTCGCGATATCGTAGAAAGCGGAACCACGGCGGGCACCCTGGAAATCGACGAAGGCGATTTCGGAATTCGGGCGTACCATGATGTTCTGGCTCTGGAAGTCGCGGTGCATCAGCACCTTGGGCTGGGCGTCCACGGCCACGGCCAGGAGCGAGAAGAAATTCTTGACACCCTGCGGAATTTCATTCAGACCGCAATGTCCCTTCAAGTAATTTTCCGTAAAGTAATCCGTCTCCCACTTGAGGGCAGCAAAATCAAAACGACGAATCCAGAGTTCTGTATGCGAACTGAAAATCGGCTGGCTTGCGTCCTGCCACTTGACAAGCGCGTCGATGACCGTCGGATAAAGAATTCTCTCGTTACCGGAACGGACACCCTCATTCACGGGCGCCACTTCGTCCAGCAGGTTACGCTTGCCCAAATCCTCTTGCAGCACCTGGCAGGCGGTCTCGTCGACGGCAAAGACCTGCGGCACCGGCAAACCGTAGCTGCGGAAGGTCTTGGAGAAATCAACAAAATGCCTGAAGTCTTCGTTGACTTCGGCGCAGACCTGCAACACGCAGGACTTGCCACCTTCGGAAATACGGAAATACTGGCGGCCCGAGCCCGCACCCGCAATCGGGGAAACGGTGAAATTCTCGGTATAGCCGCGGGAAAGCAGGTAGCCTTTGATAACAGGAGAAATTTGCAAGGATTCGTTACTCATATTCTGTAATATAGTTAACTCAAAACTTTATTTTTCTGGATTATTGTCAAAATCGCCCACAGAAGGATTAGTCCAGCCATCATCGCAACCCGAATAATCATTGAAAATAAAACGATAATAGCCCCGTGCACCACATTTCGTATTGAGTATAGGCAATTGCTTACCAAAATCTTCATGGAAAAAGTGAATAGAAACATCACGCCCCCGAGAAACGGACGCCCTGTATTCTGCATACGGGAACCATTCATCTCCACACATGACCTTGACAGACACCTTATACTCACGCGTTTTTGTGTTCTCCCACGCTGGTCCTCCAAAGCCATCAAAATAAAACATGGTTCTTGATTTTTTCCCGTCGTAATTATCATCCCATATCTTGTAATATTCATAAGTCGTTTCAAAAGGATCCACCGAGGCGATAACAGAATCGTCCGCCACTATCTCCACGACAAAAGAATCCACGTCCAGAGGATTATCTACGCTTATAGAAAGACCACAGGATCCTAGAGGCGTCGGACACCCCACCTGCAAGAACGCAAGAGACAGCAACAAAAGAAAAAAGACACCGCCTGCAATCTTTTTCATTTCCCTTCCCTCCTTACGAAAACTTGATTCTCGGGTCCACGAGCGTGTAGAGGATATCGCTAAACAAGCGCCCAATCATGGCCATAAGACTGCTCAGGAAGATGATCCCCATAACAACGTTATAATCGCGGTTCACCATGGAATTGTAATACAAAAGGCCCATGCCGTCGATATCGAACACCTTCTCGATAAGGAGCGCGCCCGCGAACATGAGCGTGCAGATTTCGGAAAGGCGGGTCGCAATAGGAATAAGCGCGTTGCGGAGCGCATGGCGTACGAGCGCCTGGTTAAAGCTCATGCCCTTCGCAAGAGCGGTGCGCATGTAGTCCTTGCCCAGTTCCTCGAGCGCAGAGTTCTTCATGAGGAAGGTCAGGAAAGCGAACTCGCTGATCATGTAGCAGAAAATCGGGAGGATCAGGTGGTGCCCGAGGTCCACGATTTTCCCGAAGAAACTGAAGTCCTCAAAGTCGTCGCTCGTGAGGCCCCCCAGCGGGAAAATGTCGAGGTACGACCCGCCCGCGAGGAAGATGATGAGCAGAATGCCAAGCGCATATCCCGGCATCACGTAGCCCGAAAAAATGATACCCGAGCTGAGGGAATCAAGCTTGCTCCCGTGATGCACCGCCTTCCAGAGGCCAAGGGGAATACATACAAGGTAACTCAGGAAGAACGACGTGATACCGAAGAAGAGCGATATCGGGAAGCGGCTCACGATGACGTCCCAGACCGGAAGACCGTAGGTGTAGCTCGAGCCCAAGTCCAGGTGCAGCACGTTCCAGAGCCACGTGAGGTAACGCTTCCAGGCGGGCTGGTCAAAACCGAAGTACGCCTGGATTTGCGCTATTTGGTCGGGCGACAAAGCCTTCGAGGCATCCACCCCGCCCTTCATGGCCGCGGCCTGCTGCGCACGCGAAATCATTTCCTCCACGGGGCCGCCCGGCAACATCTGGATGAGAATAAAACACACCAGAGAAATCCCGATGAGCGTCGGGATCATGAGCAGCAAGCGGCGGAGGATATAGGATCTCATAGTTTGCCTTCGGCAAGCTCACAGTTCTTAGTTACTAGTTACTAGACTTCTTAATTTATAAATCTCTAGTAACTCAGAACTAGGAACTAGTAACTCACACTAACGCATCTTTCCGGAACGGAGCACGTCCATCATGTTGAAGGGCCTGGCAGTGCCGTTCGCGATGTGGCATGCGAGGAAGTTCACGGCATCCACGGTGCCCTCGGCGTAAATCTTGCGACCGCACACGTTGTGCTGGAATTCAAAGTGAACCGTGCCGTCTTCGCTGTCGAGGCTGTAGGTGTGGAAGGCGTGACCGCCGAGGTATTCCTCGGGCACGTGCATGCGTTCCATCTGTTCCTTCTCGTTACGCACCTTCTCGATGTCGTCCACAGAGAAGTCAAAGCCCATCTTCTGGAAGTCGCCAACCACGGCCCTTGCCGTACCGCTCGTGTCGGCCTTGGTCTTCTGGTGGCTTTCGACCACGGAGAGCTTGTAGCCGTTGAACGCAGTCGGGAATTCCTTGGCCAAAAATTCAATCATCATCTGGAAAGCGACAATCTGCTTCGCCATGTTCGGGGCAATCACGCTCGGGTGGTTCGCGTCGGCCACGAGTTTCGCAAGCGCTTCGCGGTCACCGCCGGTCGTGCCCATCACGAACGGAATCTTGTGGTTCACGTAGAAGGCGGCATTGTCGTTCACGGCCGTCGGGTGCGTATAGTCGATGCAAATCATGTTCGGGTACTTCGCGAGCACCTCGCCAATGCGGGCTTCGCGATTGCTCGGCTTCAAAAGCTGGATGGTCTTCCCCGCCACTTCGGCTTCGTTTTCCACGATAATTTCACCCGTCAGGGAATACGGGACCAGTTCCAAACCGCGGGCGACGCAGGTTTCAGCCACAATGCGGCCCATGCTACCCGGAATACCATTAACCATCACTTGTACGGACATAAAAACTCCTGTTTTTTTTAAACGCAAAAATAATTAAAAAACAAACCCGCGAAAAACATCACTGGACAAATATCTTTTTATGAATCGCCGGTATTTTACACAAAGTGTAAGAAATGTTTTACAAATCCGCTAGAAAATAGCAAACATATGTTATCACAAGAATCATGCGTTTTTCCTTAAAATTTACGCGTATGAAACGAAAATCTGATGAAGAATGGGCTTTCGACAAAACCCTCGCGCAAATAATCCAAGCGCGACGGTCGAAGTTGAAGCTTTCGCAGCTATTCATCAGTATCCGATCGGGCGTTTCAAGAATCACCATCGGTAAATGGGAAACAGGGGAAAAGACGCCCATAGCGTACGACCTCTACAACGTTCTCAAAGTCCTTTACAAAAACCCATCGGAATTCTGGAACGACTTTTACAACACATTCGAAAAGAGCGCCTCGCCCATACGCGAAGCCGCCGACAAGAAAAAATACTTGGACTATATTGCGCAGAGCCGCAAAAACAAAACTGCGAACAACAAGAACGTCAAGCGTTCTCATCAAGCCAGCGCTGAAGAATAATCGCCGCGGCCAGTTGGTCTATCACCGCCTTGTTCTTCTGCTTTTTCTTCTTGCTGAAATACGAGGTCTTTTCCTGCGCCTGCACGCTCGAATACGATTCGTCCTGCGTGTATACGGGAATCCCCGGAAAACGGAGCTTCAAATCCTCGACAAACTTCTCCACCACAACGTTCTTGCCGTCGGTGCGGCCATCGGGGTGATACGGCATTCCCACCACGAACGCGTCAATCTTGTTTATCTTCACCAGTTCGTCTAACCGGACAAACAAGTTTGTCGTCTTCTGGTCAATCGTCTCGCGGGAAAAAGCCATGCGCAGTTCGGAATCGGCAAATGCGACTCCGACACGATGTTCGCCATAATCAAGGGCCAGGTAATTCATAGTTGATTGCGGCTATGCCGCAGTTCTGAGTTCCTAGTTACGAGTTACAAGAAAAGGAATTATTGAATGCTGTTTTAATTTGAAAACACCAAAACAATATAACAAAATCGTGAAAAAGACGCAATAATCAACAACAGTTCAATTTTAAGTCTTTTTTTACATTTCATCGCCCGATTTTCTAGTAACTATGAACTAGTAACTAGTAACTTTTGCTAAATTTCCCCCCACTATGAGCAATTTGAAGAACGATTTGTGGGTCGGCGTGGACGTAGGTTCCACCACCGTGAAGATTGCGGTCGTCGATCCCGAGACCAACAAGCTTTTGCACTACACGTACCAGCGCCACAACGCCATGCAGGCGAAAAAGGTCCACGAGGTCCTCAGGGAAGCGCACGGTCTTTTCCCCGACAAAAACTTTAGGGTCGCCTTTTGCGGTAGCGGAGGCCAGCCGTTCGCCGAGGCCACGCACGCCTTCTTCGTACAGGAAGTCGTCGCGAACGCCCTCGCCGTGCGCGCCACCTATCCCGAATCCAGGGTCGCCATCGAACTCGGCGGTCAAGATGCGAAGGTCGTTTTCTTCGAAAAAGACAAGACTACCGGCAAACTCATCGCATCTGACATGCGCATGAACGGCGTATGTGCTGGCGGTACCGGCGCATTTATCGACCAGGTGGCGGAACTCCTCCGCATCAAGACCGAGGCCTTCGAAGGGTTCGCCAAGCGCGGCCAGAAGGTCTACGAGATTTCGGGCCGCTGCGGCGTGTTCGCCAAGACGGACATCCAGCCCATGCTCAACAACGGTGTCGCCAAGGAAGATATCGCCCTCTCGAGCTTCCACGCCATCGCGAAGCAGACCATCGGCGGTCTCGCCCAGGGTATGGAAATCAAGCCGCCCGTGATTTTCGAGGGCGGCCCCCTCACGTTCAACCCGACGCTCGTCCGCGCGTTCAAGGAACGCCTGGGCATCTCCGACGAACAGGCCATCGTGCCGGAACACTCCGAAGTGCTCGTGGCCATGGGTGCAGCCCTCTCGCTGGGCTCCATGTTCGCAGGCCAGGAATGCCAGTACCGCATGGAAGGCTCGCTCGACGCGCTCGTGCACTTCAACGAGACCCGCCAGGCCGAAAACAAGGCCAAGGCCGCAGCCGACCTGTTCTTCAAGAACGACGCCGAATACAAGATGTTCCTCGAAGAACACAAGATGGCCGACAACCACTACCCGCAGCCGGCTTCGGGTTCTACCATCAACGCCTACCTGGGTATCGACGCCGGTTCAACCACCACGAAATTCGTGCTCCTCGACGAGCAGGACAAGGTGATCGACGGCTTCTACGCGAGCAACGACGGTGAACCGCTCGCCGTCTTGAAGCGCGCCATGAACGAACTTGCCGACCGCTACGAAGAATACGGCTGCAAGCTCAACATCCTGGGCGTGGGTACCACCGGTTACGGTGAACAGCTCTTCGCGAAGGCCGTCCATGCCGACTACCATACCGTGGAAACGGTCGCGCACGCGAACGCCGCCCAGCGCCTCTGCCCCGACGTGAGCTTCATCCTCGACATCGGCGGCCAGGACATGAAGGCCATCTCCGTCCAGGACGGCGTCGTCACCGGCATCATCCTGAACGAGGCTTGCTCCTCGGGTTGCGGTTCGTTCATCGAGACCTACGCCCGCAGCCTCGGCATCCCGATGGAAAAGATCGCTGAACTCGCATTCAACGCGAAGAGCCCCTCGCAACTCGGATCCCGCTGCACGGTGTTCATGAACAGTTCCATCATCACGGAACAGCGCGACGGCAAGCAGCCCGAAGACATCATCGCGGGCATCTGCCGTTCCATCATCAACAACGTCTTTACGAAGGTCATCCGTATCCGCAACCTGAACACCCTCGGCAAGAAGGTCGTGGTGCAGGGCGGTACCTTCAAGAACAACGCGGTCCTCCGCGCCTTCGAGCAGTACACCGGCTTAAAGCCCATCCGTCCCGAACGTCCGGGCGAAATGGGCGCTATCGGTATCGCGCTCCTCACCCGCAAGTACATGGAAGAGAAGCGCAAGGAGAATCCGGACCTCAAGTCGAGCTTCATCGGCCTCGAGGCCATGAAGACCTTCAGCTGGCACAACCAGCCGGGCCAGCTCTGCCAGTACTGCACCAACCATTGCTCCCGCACCATCGTGACCTTCAGCGACGGCCAGAGCTTCGTCACCGGCAACCGCTGCGAACGCGGCGAAGTCACCGCCGACCCGAACGACCCGAAGACGAAGGCCCTCATCGCCGAAATCAACAAGAAGATGCAGTCCGTGCCCGACATGATCAAGCGCACGAACCAACTCCTGGTGAAGGACTACGCTCCGGCGAAGCTTGTCGAGAACACGGGCAAGACCATCGGTATCCCGCGCGCGCTCGAATTCTGGGCATCCCTCCCCTTCTGGAAGGCATTCTTCACGAGCCTCGGTTACACCGTCGTCGTGAGCCGTCAGAGCGACTACAAGATGTTCGAAGCCGGCCTCCACAGCGTGCCCTCCGACACGGTCTGCTTCCCGGCAAAGCTCGTGCACGGCCACGTGCTCAGCCTCATCGAAAAGAAGGTCGACCGCATCTTCTTCCCGATGATGATCGCCATCCCGAGCGACCACACCAAGTTTACCGCCACCTCCGTGTGCCCCGTGGTGCAGGCCTACCCGAACGTGTGCAAGAACACCGACGAGCCCGAAAAGAACTACGGTGTGCCGATGGACCAGCCGATTTTCCACTGGTTCAACACGAAGCTCCGCCGCAGCCAGACCGTCGACTGGTTCCATGAACACTGGAATCTCGACAAGAAGCTCTTGAACAAGGCCGTCGACGAAGGCGAAAAGGCCCTCAACAGCTACCGTACCACGCTCCTGGAAGAAGGCCAGAAGATTCTTGACGACGTTCGTGCGAAGAACACCTTCGCCGTCGTGATTGCGGGCCGTCCGTACCATGCGGATACGCTCATCAACCACAACATCGCAAGCCACTTTACCGCCATGGGCATCCCGGTGCTCACCACCGAATCGCTCCCGGGCGTGTACGACCAGGATGTGCCGAACCACACCCGTATCGAAATCAAGAACACGTTCCACCTGCGCATGATTGGCGCCACCATGATTGCGGCCAAGGACCCGAACATCGAGCTTGCCCAGATCGTGAGCTTCGGTTGCGGTCACGATTCCATCTTGACCGACGAAATGATGCGCATGCTGCACCTTGATTCCAACAAGGAAATGCTCATGCTCAAGCTCGACGAAGGCGACGCCCGCGGCCCGGTGGGCATCCGCATCAAGAGCTTCATCGAGACGGTGAAGGCCCGCCGTGCGGCAAACCTGCCCGACAAGCCCGAAAGCAAGGAACCGCTGTACCATACGCCGTTCCTCCCCGAAGACAAGGCCCGCCGTCGCATCTTGACGCCGAACCTCTCGCCCGCCTTTACCGTGCTCGCGAGCGAATACATGAAGCGCGAAGGCTACATTGCCGAATACCTGCCCGTCGCCGACAAGAAGGCCATCGAGCTCGGCAAGAAGTTTGTCCACAACGATATCTGCTTCCCCTGCCAGGTGAACATCGGCGAAGCGCTCAAGTGGCTCGTCGATCATCCCAACGTTCCGCAGAAATCCGTCTCGATGTGCCTCGCGAAGAACTGCGAGAACTGCCGCGCCGTGCAGTACGCCGTGCTCGCCCGCAAGGCGCTCGACGAAGCCGGATTCAAGGATGTCACCATCATCACCACCGGTGTCGACTACAAGGGAATGCACCCCGGCTTCCAGCTGGGCCTCGACTTCCGCCTTCACATGCTGTGGGGCCTCGTCACCATGGATGCCATCGAGACGATGTACCGCGCGGTGCGCCCCTACGAAGTCAACAAGGGCGATACCCAGAAGGTTTACGATGAATGGATGCCGAAGGTGATCGCCGTTGCAGGCCACCTCACCACCTCTCAGCTGGTGCGCCCCTCCAAGCTCATCGAAGTCTTCGAACAGTGCATCGACGCCTTCAACGCCATCGAGATTACCCCCGAACGCAGAAGGGGCATCCGCAAGCCGCGTGTCGCCGTGCTCGGTGAAATCCTCATGAACTACCACCCGAGTGCAAACGGATACGTGGAAGAATACCTCATGAACAACGGGATGGAAGTCTACCTCCCCGGCATGACGGACTTCTTCCGCGTCGACGAAGTGGTGCGCAGCGAAAAGATCAAGCGCGGCTTCTCGGCGAACCCGCTCATGGACCGCGTGGAAGGCGGCGTGACGGCCAGGGTCTACACCCACGCCGTGGAAACCGCCCGCAAGTCCATGCACAAGTTCAAGCTCTATGAGCACCACGCCGACTGCTACGAACTGGTGAACTATGTCTCGGATATCATCGACCCGACATACAACACCGGTGAAGGCTGGCTCATCCCGGGCGAAATCCTGTACAACGCGCAGCACGGCGTGAACAGCTACATCATCCTGCAGCCGTTCGCCTGCCTTGCGAACCACATCAGTGGCCGCGGCCTCACCAAGGCCGTGAAGGAACGCTGCCCGCACATACAGATTTTGAGCCTCGACTACGATCCGGATACGAGTTTCGCGAACATCGAAAACCGTCTCCAGATGCTCATCATCAATGCGCGCGAACTGGAAAAAGCGAACCAAGCTTAAATGAAAGAACAAAAGTTATTGGTCATTAGTCACTAGTTCTTAGTTAGATAAAAGCGCCTTTGGCGCCTAGCTAAGTTCTATTGACCATTGACTAGTGACTAACAACTAAAGAAATAACACATGTTAAACGTCTCTAATGTCAGTCTTCAATACGGTAGCCGCGTCCTCTTCAAGGAAGTGAACCTCTCGTTCAAGCGCGGCAACTGCTACGGAGTCATCGGCGCGAACGGCGCCGGCAAGTCAACCTTCCTCAAGATCCTCTCCGGTGAACTTGAACCCAATACCGGCGAGGTCAGCAAGGACCCGGGCGAACGAATCGCCGTCCTCAAGCAGGACCACTTCGCCTACGAACAGAACACCGTTCTCGAAACCGTGATGATGGGCTACCCCGAGCTCTACGAACTCAGCAAGAAGCGCGATGAACTTTACGCCCTGCCCGAAATGACCGAAGAACAGGGCATGCAGGCGATGGAAATCGAAACCCGCTTTGGCGAAATCGGCGGTTACGAAGCCGACTCCAGCGCCGCGGTGCTCCTGAAGGGCCTGGGTATCCCCGAAGAATTCCACTACAGCCTCATGGCCGACCTCGACGGCGGCCAGAAAATCCGCGTTCTCCTCGCCCAGGCCCTCTTCGGCAACCCCGATATCCTTCTGCTCGACGAACCGACGAACCACCTTGACCTCGAAACCGTCGGCTGGCTCGAAGACTACCTCGAACGCTTCGAAAACATCGTCATCGTGGTGAGCCACGACCGTCACTTCCTCAACGCGGTCTGCACGCACACCTGCGATATCGACTACGGCAAAATCAACATCTACGGCGGTAACTACGAATTCTGGTACGCGGCAAGCCAATTGGCCCAGAAGCAGAGAAAGGACCAGAACCGCCGCGCCGAAGAAAAGATCGAAGAATTGAAGGCGTTCATCCGCCGCTTCGCCTCTAACGCCGCTAAGGCCAAGCAAGCGACCTCCCGCAAGAAGCTCTTGGACAAGATGACCGTCGAAGAAATGCCGGCATCGAGCCGCAAGTTCCCGTGGGTCAACTTCAAGATGGAACGCGAACCGGGCAAAATCGTGCTCGAAGTCAAGAACGCCGACATCGACGGCGGTGACGGCATCATCTGCAAGGGCCTGAACTTCAGCCTCAATAACGGGGACAAGGTCGCTCTCGTCGGTGAATACGACACGCTCAAGACGGCATTCTTCCAGCTTATCGCCGAAGAGACGAAGGCTCCCGAAGGCGTGCTCAAGTGGGGCAACACTATCAGCTACAGCTACTTCCCGAAGAACAACGACGCCTACTTCGGCACGGATCTCTCCCTCGTGGATTGGCTGCGCCAGTACAGCAAGGAACAGGACGAGACGTTCATCCGCGGGTTCCTCGGCCGCATGCTCTTCACCGGCGAAGAAGCCCTCAAGAGCGCGAACGTTCTCTCCGGTGGCGAAAAGGTGCGCTGCATGCTCAGCCGCATGATGCTCAGCAACGCGAACTGCCTGTTGCTCGACGAACCGACGGCCCACCTCGACTTGGAAGCGATTACCGCCCTCAACAACGGCCTCACCGCTTTCCAGGGCCCCATCATCTTCTGCTCGCAGGACCACGAATTTGTACAAACAGTCGCAAACCGAGTCCTCGAACTCACGCCGAACGGGGTACTCGACCGCAGCATCACCTTCGACGAGTGGCTCGAAAGCAAAAAAACGAGGAAAAAGTAATTATCCATCCGATAGGATTTGCATTTCATCGTTCTTTTTCGCACATAAATCAGCTAAAAGGTCTTTCGTCCGGAAAGGCCTTTTCTTTTTCCCCGAAATAATATATTTTGTGCACAAAACAAAAAGGAGAAAACATGAAAGCGTTTATACGGACTCTCGTAGCCATGGCCGCATTACTTACAGTAAGCGCCTTCGCCGCAGAAAAAGTCTACATGCCTCCCGTCGGCACAACCAATATCCACAACGACTACGGCATCGCCGCCCAAAAATTGATGAAGACCTATAGCGAAGACGACGGTCGTTTCGTCCTTATCTTAGGTTCCGCGAGCGACAGCGTCGACATCGGCAACTTCGAAACCGTAAAGAAGAAGGCCACGGAAAAGGGATGCTCCAAGATCCTCATCGCCGAATTCACGCGCCTGGGTGATAACGTCATCCTCTCGTTCAAGCTCTACAACGCGAACAGCGAAGCGCCCATCTGGCAAGACCGCATGAAGGCTGCCAACCCCGATGATTTCGACCCCATCATCCAGCGCATGGCGCGCACCATCGGTACAAAGGAAAAAGCGACCACCGACCAGGACATCTACAACGTCACCTCGCAGGAATCGAAGCGCCGCAAGCATCTGAAGGCATACTCCTACTTCGGCATCGGCATCGGCGGTCTGCTCCCGCTCTCCCCCTCCGTAGAAATGACTCCGAACTTAAACATCTTCGGCATGTACGACACGCAGAGTTTCCTCATCGGTCTTGACTTGAACCTCAGCGGTCCGAACGAGGACACCCGCTACACCTATGGAGATTTCTCCATATCGGCCTACTACGCCTTCGGCCGCAAGTTCATCGCCCCCTATATCGGTGGTGGCCTGAACTACTCCGGAGTCGATTTCAGGAGCGACGTTTCGTATGTAACATCCGCACGTGAATTCGATTCCTCCATTGGAGAATACTCGACAACTTCCCGCAAGGAAACGGAGACGTACAAGGATTCGAAATCCGGCATAGGCGCTTTTATCGGTGGCGGCTTCATGTTCAACCGCGCAAGCAACATCGTCCTCTTTGCCGAAACAAAATATTTCGTAGACTTCTACAAGTTAACCCAGCCCAAGGACGAAGTTACCCAAAAGCAGTGGAACGACCACAATTACAACGGCACCGCGCTGCCGACCAAATCCAACAAGCTCTTCCAGGGCTTCTTGTTCAACCTCAAAATCGGTTACGGTTTCTAGGATTGACGCATGCGTATCGCTGCAATCGCCACCATTTCGGTCGTCGCGCTCTCGCTTAGCGGGTGTTACCTGAGCCGTACACACCTGCACACGACCGATGGCAAAAGCTACCAGATTTACGCTGACGGCGCCCTGCTCTGCGAGGACAGCGAGGACTGCACCATTTCCCAGAACGGGCCACCGCACCGCATGGAACTCGAGGCCGTCAAGAACGGGACCGTCGTAGGCAAAACGACCATCAGGCGCCGAATCACAACGGAATCTATCCTCTGGGGATTCGCTACGTATTTCACCACTCTTTACATATACCAGGCCTATCCCAAAAATGTTTACATCCCTGTCAATTACAATAGTGAAACCGAAAACCAGGAACTCAGAGGTGCCCCGAAGGTAGACTGGAACAAGTCCCCGTTCGATTCGGATGACGCCTGGGAAATGGACAATTCTCAGCCGGCTCAAGTCCAGAAACAAGCGCCGGCGGCCCCCGAACAGGTCGCACCGCCGGTCATGCAAGAATACTAGTCTTTTGCGGGCAGTTTTTTTGCTCGCAAAAGCCATTTCTAGTTGACAACAAGTGAAATATTTTTATATTTGGCACGTAACCAAAAGGACGTAGTAGATGTTGAATCGAAAGAATATCATTCTTATTGCCATCGGCGTTTTACTGCTCGTCATCGGGTTCCTCTGCCTCGCCACCGGCCCCGCAGACAATCCGGTCAGTCTCACGGTTGCACCGCTTATCCTGGTGGTTGCCTATATGGTAGTGATTCCCATCGGAATCCTCTTTACAGGCAAGAAGCAGGACAAGCAGGATTAAAATTCCGGGCGATTAGCTCAGTTGGTTCAGAGCGTCTGCCTTACAAGCAGAATGTCAGCGGTTCGAATCCGTTATCGCCCACTACCGAAAATCGGAAACGATTTGGGGTGGTAGCTCAATTTTGGTTAGAGCACCGGCCTGTCACGCCGGAGGTTGCGAGTTCAAGCCTCGTCTATCCCGCGATTAAAGCCCTCTCTTTCGAGAGGGCTTTTCGTTTTCAAAACTGCTCAACCATTACCAGAGGATTATTCCCAAGCTAGCGCTGAAGTGATGCGATACAAAACTGGCTTCAATTTGCTGGTAGCCATACAATCTTCTGTAAACCTCGTCGCTGTACGTGCCAAACATGGCCATGTACTTTAAGCGCACAAAGAAGGCAAGCGAAAACTGAAAAGCAGTTACCGGCTTTGTTGCAAAAAAGCGGATATCGGTATTGGCACCCATCAGGAACGTTGTTGAAGCACCTGACTCAAAGTCGTAGCTTCCCAAACCGACAAAAGGCTCTATCCTCAAAAAACGAGAATCGTAAACAGTATAACCAGTCGACAAGCCCATGGTAATATCTTTATCGTGTGGCTCCTTGTCTTCTCGATCATCTTCCAAGGGAACAGTCAATCCACCTTCACTAGTAAATAAATTGAACGAAACGCGAAAAAACTGCAAACTCAATTCATACCATATGCTCGTATGCTCCTTGGTTTCTAAGTAATCGTTAACATCGCCCGCGAAAAAGTGAACTCCCCCACCCACAAAGGCCCCGATGCCACCGCTATAGTACTTGCGCGCAAAAGGATCATTACCGTATTTTCGCATATTTTGCAATCTCTTTTCCACCATAGGAACAATCTGATTCTGAAGATAATTCGTATGTTCCGAATAGGGATTATCATCAATAAATTTATGCGCCCTGTCCAGGAACTCTCCAGCGCGGGTCGTGTCCGCTAAACTGAATTGCAGATAGTGTGTTGTTCGGTTCGAGAAAACTTCTATGCCGATAGAAAGTTCTGCATAGATTAAGGCCGCATATAGATTCTTGAGTCCAGTCCCCACTCCGGAAGCATCCACGAGATTTACCATGGAGTCCGCCTTCTGCTCCGTAAATTTATCAAATTTGCCGTAAAGGTACTTGTGCAGCACATCGTTTTCCATGATGCGGTCGTCCACCCGTATAGCAACAGTCGAATCCAGCAACATGCGACGCAATCCAGCAAACTTGCGCACACCATCTTCGTAATGCCCCATCTCCATATCGATAAGGTATTCCTCGAATACGGTCAGGCCACATTCGCCTGCAGATAGGCATAAGCCTCGCCCGCCTGCCCGAAATCCTTGTTCTCAAGGGATTTCTTGAGCACATCACGCGCACGGCTGAAGAGTTCCTTCTTGGAAGGCGCGTTGGTGTAATAAATAACATCTTTGGGAACAGTTTTTTCTTGCGACCAGCAGAATGTCGCCACAAGAACCAGTAAGAGCGAAAGGAGCTTTTTCATATTCATTACCAAAAAAACATTCCCAGGCCAAGGCTAAAGAAGGGAGAAACATCCGCGCCATCCACAAAGGGGGCTTCATCGAAACTGATATACGATACGCCGAACTTGCCGACAAGCGACATTCCGAAGAAATGATTCATGGCCTTAAACAGGTACGCCGTGAGGAACCGGAAATCCACATTCACAGCAAGCGTCAAGCCAAGATCTCCCATAAACAGGTCGTCATCCCCTTCTCGCATATAGCCGCGTTCGGTGTTCCATCTCTCGGGAATAAGCACATCTTGCTTCGTTTCAATTGCCATAAAAGGAAAACCATATGCGACATACGGGCGAACCTTGAGGTAGCGGCTATCGAAAGCAACATAGCCCAGGCCAAGACTATAGGAAGCGACACCAGTAATTCCAGAAGAGAGCAATTCTACGACAAATGCAAACCTTTTAATCTGCCAGTAGAATTCCAGACCGATAGGAGGATTCCCAACTGCGAACAAATCAGAACGATACAGATTATCCCCGAAAGCAAGCCCGCCCGAAAAAAGAAACACATTGGTACCCGCACCGCCCGTATAGAGGTTTTTCGCGATATTCTCGTCCTTGTTTTCGGCGCGCATTTTGTTGTAATTGGCCCGATATTCTTTTACAAGGTCTTGGAAGTTTGCGCGCGCAGCGGGAGCGAGAACACTTTTTTCAATCCATTTCGCATCGGGATGGTCCGGGAACCTTTCGCAGAATTTTCTTGCCAGATCGGCAATCCAATCTTGAACACCATGCTTGGTATAAGCGTTCTTGAGAAGAAGCATTATCACAAGTTCCATCTTGTCCGCTTCATCCATTTGTGCACGGTCTATTTGAGATGAGAACTGCGAATACAAAGTCCTGTTCGTATCGAAGGTGTCTATTTTTTTCTTCACATAAAACATCAGCTCATCGTTTTCCGGATACTTGATTCCATCCGCATCCAGCGAATCATAGAAGTTCTTGTAATACGAGACTTCTAGTTCGAGCAACTCGTGCCACATTTCCTTGTCTATATAAATGACTTCCTTTTCGATTTTCACTAAGGGTTCAACATTGTCGGACTTCATTTTATCGAGTTCAGCAATGTGGAGCAAGATAGCTTCCCTGTCGTTTGCTTTTATCGCCTGCATGAGAGCCTCGCGCCCGCGATAGGCCAACGACATTTCCGAGGATTCCTCTTGCAGCAGGGACTGTTCGAACGCATTGTACGTAGTGGAAAATCCCGTATCTGGCGAGCCAGAAGTTACGGTAGTATCCTGCTGCATAAGAGACCGTTCAAAAGCCTCGAATCCCTCTGCGCAAACCGATACAGCTAGGAAAAGAACTAAAAAAAGATATACTTTACGATAAACCATTACGCCCTACTCCTTCGCCTTTCTGGATTCTTCCAATTTTTTCACTTCTTCTTCCCACTTAGATATCACGGGCGCTTCGGCATACAAGAAATCAGCTATCAAGGTAAGGCAATGCGATGTCACCGATCCAAATTGCGTATAGACAAAAACCATTTTCACAT
>CACXXH010000037.1 GCA_902771595.1 Fibrobacter succinogenes
TTCGTCGCGGTACTTGGTCTTGAACTGGTAGAGCATCACCGGCAGCTGCTTGTAGCTGTTGAGCACGTAGCGCACGAGGTCGGTCATGGCTTCTTCGTGCGTCATGGCCAATACCATGTTGTGGTTGTTGCGGTCCTTGAAGCGGAGGAGTTCTTCGCCAATGGCCTGGTAACGGCCCGATTCGCTCCAGAGTTCAGCGGTCTGCACCACCGGCAAATCCACTTCGATACCGCCAATCTTGTTCATTTCTTCGCGGATGATGTTCGTAATCTTCTGGATCACGCGGAAGCCCATCGGCATCATGGAGTAGATACCGGTAGAAAGGGGCTTGATGTAGCCGCCGCGCATCAGGAAGATGTGGGAGGGCATGGTGGCATCGCTCGGCGTTTCGCGGAGCGTCACATAGAAGTACTTGGAGAGTTTCATGGTTTTAACCTTTTAAAATTTTTCGGGCGGAAAGATAGAAAAAATGGTGTGCTATATCGTCATGCTTCGCTTGTTATGGGCCGTTTTTGACATTCTAAATCATTGGTTTATGAAAAAAGCATTTTGGAGAGTGATGTGGCTCCAGAATGACAATGCGTATTCAAAAAATCAAGAGACGGAGCGTGACTCCGTCCTTTTTGTATCTAATGCATTTTAAGCGAACTTATTTGGGTGATTCATTTTTCTTTGTCGAGAGCATTGCTTTTGCCTCGGCGATTTTTTCTGGAGGAATGCCCAGTTTTTCAAACACGCTGAGAGCGTCGGCGTGGCCTTCCGTTTTGCCTTCTGCCAGGCCTTCGGCCTTGCCCTCTGCACGGGCGCGGACCTTCAGCGAGGCCAGATAGTCCAGTTCTTCTTCCGTCATCACCATGTTCTTTGCCTGTTCCTTCAGGAGTTTTTCCGATGCTGTTCCCACAAGGAGGCGCTTGATCGCTTTTGCGATAACACTGTCGTCGAAATCGGGGAGGTCGTCGGACGAACCTGCGTTCTTGAGCAGGTAGAGCCAGCGGTCCTCGGCGGTGTTGATTTCATCGCGCTTCTTGCTGAATTGCGTCAGGTCGTACAAAATATACTTAACCTTTTCAGAAAGCGTCAAGCCCTGTTCGTTGCGGATTGCCCAGGTGCCGCGGTAACCGGACTGCTTTTCCAGGTGAAAATCGCAAATCCAGATGGCGAAGGTGGGCGGGAATTCATAACGAAGGTCGTAGCGTTGGGTACGTTCCTCGTCGGTGAGTTCCCTCGCGGGTTCCTTGAAGAATTCCTGGTCCCATTCGTGCTTGCTTTGGAGCATGAATGCGCTATGCTGCAAAAGGATGCGTTCGATGAAACGGCTGTGCTTCGCCTTCTGCATCTCAACGTTGATACTGTATCCGTTGGACGTCGTGGCGCGAATGTCGAGCCTGAAAGTCTTGACCTGCGGAAAGAGGATGTTCACTTCCGTATTCTTGATGGTGACAGCGGTGATGCGCTTGTCGCCTTCCAAAAGGAACACTCCGTTCAGGAAATTGATGAGCGCTTGTTCGTCACTCAAAAAAGCCTTGAATGCGGCGTCGTAGAGCGGGTCGAGGTAGGTGCGCTTCTTGATTTCTTCGTAGGTCTGCTGGATCCAGATTTCGCGAGAAGTCTGTGCGTAGTCGAGAACAAAATCTTCTTGTTCCATAGCTGTTCCTTTGCCGTATTGGCGTTTACGGAACGCAGAAGAAACGCGTAAACATACGGCGGTTAAAGTGCTGTTTGTTTTTGGACATGCACCCGTGTCTTTGCGGGTGGAACTCTACGTTGCTCGCCATGGGGCCGGCCTCCCCACAGGGTTCCTGTCCTCGAGCCGCAGGCTAGTTGTACCATGCGGAGGGAGAACGGCGTCAAGCAGATAGTTAAACTTCCTGCCCGGATCGTGTCAAGTCGAGAGTCGCGGTTTTAAGCTTGCTTAAAAACATGACCGAGACGCAGACACAGACGCCAGAGGCGTCCATCGAAGGCCGCGAGCAAGCTTTTTTCTATCTTTACCACGTTCAAAATTTTACGTGACTATGTCACAGGATTAGATAAACATGGCAATGCAAGACATGAATGACCAGGTGCAGGCTCGTTTGGCGAAGCTTGCGAAGTTCAAGGAAATGGGCATCGAGGCCTATCCGCACAAGTTCAACCGCACGCACGATTCCAAGATGCTCAAGGAAAACAAGGAAGCCCTGATGGCAAGCGGCGAGGAAGTCGCTTTTGCCGGCCGCGTGGTCCGTTTCAACCGCAAGGGCAAGATGTGCTTTATGCACCTGAAGGACCGCTATGGTCGCCTGCAGGTGGTGTGCGCCCGTGACGAAGTGGGCGAGGAAAACTACGAAATCGTGAAGATGACCGACCTCGGCGACTTTATCGGCGTGAACGGCTTCATGTTCGAGACCCAGACGGGTGAGTACTCCGTGCACGTGAAGAAGGTGACGATGCTTTCCAAGGCCGTGCGCCCGCTCCCGGTTGCGAAGGAAAAGGTGGACGAGAACGGCAACAAGGTCGTTTTCAACGAATTTGCCGACGTGGATACCCGCTACCGCCAGCGCTACATCGACATGGCCCTGAACGACGACGTGAAGGACGTGTTCATCAAGCGCTTCAAGATTCTGCAGGCTATCCGCGAATACCTGATCGAAAAGGGATTCATCGAGGTCGAGACCCCGACGCTCCAGCCGATTTACGGCGGCGCGAACGCTCGCCCGTTCACCACGCACCACAACGCCTGCGACATGACGCTCTACCTGCGCGTGGCTCCGGAACTCTACCTCAAGCGCTGCATCGTGGGCGGCATGGAAAAGGTGTTCGAGTTCTCCAAGAACTTCCGTAACGAAGGCATGGACCGCACGCACAGCCCGGAATTCACCGGTCTCGAGTTCTATGAAGCCTACGCCGACTACAACGACATGATGGTCCACTTCGAGAACATCTACGAACGCGCCTGCATTGCGGCGAACGGCACCACCAAGATTGATTACCAGGGCAAGGAAATCGACTTCAAGGCCCCGTGGCCCCGTTACAGCATGATTGAGGCTATCGAGAAGTTCGGCGGCCTCAAGGTGAACGAGATGAGCGACGACGACATCAAGAACAAGATGGAAGAGCTCGGCGGCCACCTCGACGGTGAATTCAGCCGCGGCCGCGGTATCCTCGAACTGTTCGAGCTCACCGTGGAAGACAAGCTCATCCAGCCGACGTTCATCAAGGACATGCCGACCGAAAGCACCCCGCTCTGCAAGAAGCACCGCACCATCGAAGGGCTCATCGAACAGTTCGAGCCCTACGCTAACGGATGGGAGCTGGGCAACGCCTATACCGAACTTAACGACCCCATCCGTCAGCGTGAGCTCCTGGAAGACCAGGTGCGCCGCGGCCGCGGTGGTGAAGGTGAAACGCACCCGATGGACGAAAACTTCATGCACGCGATCGAGTCCGGCCTGCCTCCTACCGGCGGTGTCGGTTTCGGCATCGACCGCATGGTCATGCTCCTTACGAACCAGCAGACCATCCGCGACGTGCAGTTGTTCCCGCTGATGAAGCCGGAGACCTGCTAAAAGATGAACAAACTGGAATGGCTTATCGCTTGGCGCTACCTGGGGGCTCAACGCAAGAGTCTCTTCGTATCGCTTATCGGCATTTTCAGTATGCTCGGCGTGAGTATCGGCGTGTTCGCGCTGGTGGTCGCCCTTGCCGCGGTTAACGGTTTCGAGGAAGAAGTCACCGCCCAGATGATAGGGAAGGACGCCCACCTCGAAATCATGGGGTACAATGGCGAACCGATTGCGAACTACGACAGCCTCATCAACGAGGCGAGAACCCGCGAATCTAGCATCGTGTCGTCTTCGCCGTTCATCATCTACAAGGTGGGCATCAGCTCCAAGAAGGTGAACGACGGTATCGTGATTTACGGTATCGATCCCGCAACGGCGAAGGAAGTGACTGACATCCACAAGTACATCAAGTGGGGCGAGTATTCCGTCGACAGTCTCGAAGATTTGACGGGCAAGGTCCGCCCGGGGATCATCCTCGGTTCGGGGCTTGCGAACCGCCTGCGCGTGGTCGTGGGCGACAAGCTCGTGCTCCAGCTTTTCCAGAGTCCGGACGAGGCCCTCGGCTCGGGTCCCAAGATGATGATGTGCGTGGTTAGCGGCATCTTCGAGACGGGCACTTACGAATACGACGGCAACCTGGCCTACATCGGGCTCAAGGAAATGCAGAAACTGCTCGGCCTGGGCGATGCGGTCACGGGTATCCAGTTCCGCATCAAGGACCACTGGCAGGCGGGCGATGTTGCTGTCCGCATGCATGATTGGCTTAGGTACCCGTATTACGCGATGGACTGGAAGTCGAAGAATATCACGCTCCTCAAGTGGATGAACTACGAGAAGTTCATCGTGGCGGCGGTCATCTGCCTCATCATCCTCGTGGCTGCGTTCAACATCATCAGCTCCCTCATCATGGTCGTCATCGACAAGACGAAGGAAATCGGCATCCTGCGCAGCATGGGCTTCAGCAAGGCGGGCATCATGCGCGTGTTTATGCTCATGGGCAGCTTTATCGGCGTGGGCGGTACGATTGTGGGTGGAACCATCGGTCTCGTGCTCTGCAAGTTGCAGGAGGCCTACCACTTCATCACGCTTCCGGGCGATGTCTACGTGATTCCCTATTTCCCGATTTCTGTGCACCTGGTCGATGTCGTTCTTATTTTCGTTATTGGCATTGCGCTTTGCGTGCTGGCGACGCTGTTGCCGGCCTGGAAGGCGAGCAGGCTTGACCCCGTAGGAGCGATTAGGCATGAGTAGGGTTGGTATGAAAAAAATCAAGATGTTGCGAAGGTGCGTAGCAACCGTAGCAATCTTTGGTTTTCTTTTTCTTACTGCATGTGGTGACGACGACCGTGATTTTGCAACCCGGCCCTCGGGCGATTCGTCTTCCAGCGTCACACCGAAGTCGAGCTGTTCCTCAAAGATCCCTGATCAGGTTGGTGAGTCTGTCGAAACAGCCGATGGGTCTCTCACCGATTCTCGCGACGGCCAGACCTACAAGACAGTGAAGATCGGCGACCAGACCTGGATGGCCGAAAACCTCAACTACGAAATAACAAACAGTTACTGCTACGAAGACAACGCCGCTAACTGCGCCAAGTACGGTCGCCTTTACACATGGGCTGCCGCCATGGACAGTGCTGGTACGTGGAGCGCGAACGGCAAGGGCTGCGGCTATGGTTCGACATGTAGCGTCGCTTCGACTGGCTCAGTGACCTTGGTGCGTGGAGTTTGTCCTGAAGGTTGGCGCTTGCCTTCGCAAACGGAATGGAACACCCTGTTCACGGCGGTGGGTGGCTCGTCGGTCGCTGGTACAAAACTCAAGTCCTTCTCCGGGTGGAATAGTAGCGGCAACGGCATGGATGATTTCTTGTTCTCGGCGCTCCCTGCTGGCGGCAGGTACTACGATGGGGATTTCTTCAACGAGGGCAGCTACGCGTTCTTCTGGAGTTCTACGGAGAACAGTAGCGACTACGCGTACAGCATGAACTTGAACTACGGCCTCGACGATGCGTACCTGTACCTCAACATCAAGTACTACGGGTTTTCAGTTCGTTGTCTAAAGGACTAGAAAAAATGGAACTACCCTAAATGGTAAAAAAAAAACTCGTGTTTTTGCTTTTGTAAATGCATAATATCTAGTTTTTCTGCATTTATAGGTGCAAAATATTGACTTTTTGGTAAAAATAGGGTATATTTGGGGCATGAACGGCAAAATTTCCAGAATTCTTGCAGACGATATATCGCAGAACTTCTTCAAGGGGAAGGTCATCGTTGTCTATGGTCCGAGGCAAAGCGGCAAGACGACGCTTGCCAGGGAGATTTTTCGGCAAATGTCTGTCGAACCCGTGCTTTTGAACGGAGACGACGACCTTGATGTCCATTATTTCGATACGGTGACGGCGAACCGCTGGACTCAGTTGATGGGCGCAAGGAAGGTCGTTTTTGTAGACGAAGGGCAAAAAATTCAAAATCTTGGACGTGCGGTAAAGCTGCTTGTGGATTCGCGCGACGATGTTCAAGTTGTTGTCACGGGATCCAGTTCGTTCTCTTTGGCTAATTCCATAGAGGAGCCTTTGACGGGGCGCAAGTTTGAATACAGATTATTTCCGTTATGTTATTCGGAACTGGAGAAAAATTTCGGTTTTTTGGAAGAGTCCAAAAAGTTGGAACTGCGCCTTGTTTTTGGGTGCTATCCTGAAGTTGTCGTGAACGAAGCGGACATGAAGCAGACTCTCAAGTTGCTTGCTGAAAGTTACCTTTATCGGGACATGATGCAATACGAAGGTATTCGTAAGCCAGCCGTTCTAGAGAAACTGTTAAGGGCGCTAGCCTTGCAGGTTGGCAGCGAAGTTTCGCCTAACGAATTGTCGGGGCTTCTTGGAGTATCGCGAACGCTTGTGGAATCTTATCTGAAAATTTTGGAGCAGGCTTTTATCGTTTTTCCGTTGTCGTCTTATTCAAGTAATTTGCGAAACGAAATTAAGAAAGGTGTCAAGTTCTATTTCTGGGACAACGGGATTCGCAACGCCGTTTTGAATGACTTTACCCCCATTCCCCAACGGAACGATGTCGGTGCACTTTGGGAAAACTATGTCATTAGCGAAAGGATGAAAAAGAACGCCTACAAGCGGGCTGACGGTCTACCGTATTTTTGGCGGACGACCGACCAGATGGAAGTGGACTATCTGGAAGTTCTGGGTTCGAAAATCAAGGCGTTCGAATTCAAATGGAATAGCAAGAAACGGAGCCGCGTGACCAAGGCGTTCACCAACCGCTACCCCGACGCGGAAGTGGAAACAATAACGCCTGAAAATTACGCAGAATGGCTCTCATAATAAAAATGTATATTTTAACTACATAGCGTATGGCCGATAAACTTTTACAAACTATAGATCTCCGCCGCGTTTTCTCCGAGACGGGAGAAAAGCTCGAAATATTGAAGGGCGTAAATTTCGCGATGGAAGAAGGCGAACTCGTGGCGCTCACGGGTTCTTCGGGTTCCGGCAAGTCGACGTTCCTCAACCTGGTTGGGATGCTCGATACCCCGACTTCCGGCGAAATCCTCTTCAAGGGCAAGGCCCTTTCGAAGTTCAATAGCGAAGAGCGCGATGAATACCACCGCTTCAAGGTGGGTTTCGTGTTCCAGTTCCACCACCTGCTCAGCGAATTTACCGCCATCGAGAACGTGTGCGTCCCGGGCCGTATTGCGGGCAAGTCCGACAAGGAATGCCGCGAACGCGCCGAGATGCTCCTGGAAACGGTGGGCCTCAAGGAACGCCTTAAGCATCTGCCGCGCGAACTCAGCGGCGGTGAACGCCAGCGTATCGCGATTGCGCGTGCGCTCATGAACAACCCGGATTTGGTGCTGGCCGACGAACCGAGCGGCAACCTCGACGAGGCGAATTCCGCGAAGCTGAACGAACTTTTCGGTGAACTCAACGAGATGTTCAAGCAGGCCTTCTTGATCGTGACGCACGACGAAAAACTGGCGAGCTTTGCAAGGCGCCGCGTGGTGATGCATAACGGATTGATTCAGGATATCGGATAGGAGATTTGGTATGGCTGACAACAACGGTATTTTCTCTGCGAAGGCGAAAGCCGTGCTCCAGGCGGCCCGCATGGCGGCCCGCAATCTCGGTAGCGACTGCGTTTCGACCGAGCACCTTCTCCTGGGCCTGGTCCGCGAGGATTCGGGCTTTGCCGTCGAGACGCTCAAGGCGCTTCGCGTGAATCTCGTGGATATGAGCGAGGATATCCAGCGTTCGCTCTCCTCGAACGGCGGGCTCATGACCATTGGCGGCAACCCGCGCGATGGCCTTTTGCAGTTTACTGTACGTGCGAAGGCCGTGCTTTTCAATGCGGCGAAGATTGCGAAGGAAGAGGGCGACCAGTATATCGGCCCCGAACACCTGATGCTAGCCATTCTGCAGCAGTCCGATTCTCCTGCCGTAGGAATTCTTTCTACATACAACATAACTTTTGAAAACTTCCAGCAGACGCTCGACCAGTTGAAGCACGATGCCGACGGGATGCCGGAAGACGGAGCCAATCCGGATATGCAGCGCCCCATGCAGATGTCGCGCGAACCTCGTAGCGGCTCCAAGTCCAAGACCCCGATTCTCGACCACTTCGGTCGCGACCTCACGGCGATGGCGCGTGCGGGAAAACTCGACCCGATTATCGGGCGCGAAGCTGAAATTGAACGCCTTATCCAGATCCTCTGCCGCCGCAAGAAGAACAACCCGGCGCTCATCGGTGAACCCGGCGTTGGCAAGACCGCGATTATCGAAGGCCTTGCGCAGAAGATTGTACAGAAGAAGATTCCCGACCTGCTCGCGAACAAGCGCGTCGTTACGCTTGACGTGGCAGCGATGGTTGCGGGTACCAAGTACCGTGGCCAGTTCGAGGAACGCATGAAGGGCCTTATCATGGAGCTCCAGCGCGTGAGCAATTCCGTGATACTCTTCATCGATGAACTGCATACGATTGTGGGCGCGGGCGGTTCCGAAGGGAGCCTTGACGCCAGCAACATTTTCAAGCCGGCCCTTGCGCGCGGCGAACTCCAGTGCATCGGTGCGACGACGATTGACGAATACCGCAAGTACATCGAGAAGGATGCGGCCCTGGAACGCCGTTTCCAGACGATTCTCGTGAACCCGCCCAATTCGGAAGATTCCATCCAGATTCTTGAGGGACTCCGCCCGAAGTACGAGCAGCACCACAAGGTGCATTACACGCCCGATGCGATACGCGCCGCGGTGACGCTTGCCGAACGCTATATCAGCGAGCGCTTCTTGCCGGACAAGGCCATCGACGTGCTCGACGAGACTGGCGCCCGCGTGAAGCTCAATTCCATCAAGGTCCCGCAGGATTTGATGGACATGGAAAATGAACTTGCGGAAGTCCTCCAGAAAAAGGAGGAGGCTGTCGCGAACCAGGATTACGAGAACGCGGCGAAGTGCCGTACCCGCGAGGAAGAACTCCAGAACAAGATTGCCGAACGCAAGAAGCAGTTGCAGGAAGAAGGGGCCGAAATCCCCGTTGTCGACGAGAGCGATATCCGCGACTGCATCAGCAAGATGACCGGCATTCCCGTGAGCCGCCTCGGCGGCGAAGAGACGCAGAAGCTCCTGCATCTGGCCGATGAAATCAAACAGCGTATCATTGGGCAGGATGCTGCCGTTGATGCGATTGTCAAGTCCATCCGCCGTACGCGTGCGGGCATCCGCAGCAGCAAGCGCCCGATGGGCAGCTTCCTCTTCCTCGGGCCTACCGGTGTGGGCAAGACGGAACTTGCGAAGGTACTGAGCCTCTCGCTGTTCGGGAGCGAGGAATCCATGATCCGCATCGACATGAGCGAGTACATGGAAAAGCACAGCGTCTCGCGCCTTATCGGCGCTCCTCCGGGATACGTCGGTTTTGAGGAAGGTGGCGGACAGCTCACCGAGAAGGTACGCAAGCATCCGTATTCCGTGGTGCTCCTCGACGAAATCGAGAAGGCGCATCCGGACATCTACAACATCTTGCTCCAGATTCTCGACGACGGCATCCTCACGGATAGTTACGGCCGCAAGATCAACTTCAAGAACACCATCATCATCATGACGAGTAACGCCGGCGCCCGCGAAGTGCGCCACAGCGGCGGCATGGGATTCACCAAGGAAGGGGAGACCGATGACTACGAGCGCATGGAAAACGCCATCCGCGAAGAAGTCAAGCGCGTGTTCTCTCCGGAATTCCTGAACCGCATCGACGAGCAGATCGTGTTCCGTGCCTTGAGCAAGAAGGACCTCGTTTCCGTTGTGGACATCCAGATGGGGTTCCTCCAGAAGAACATTTCCGACCGCGGCATCCTGCTGGAAATCAGCCAGGAGGCGAAGGAATTTATCGTGAACAACAATTACGATTCCACCCTGGGGGCGCGACCCATCCGCCGCTCTATCCAGAACCTCGTGGAAGACGCGATTGCCGAAGGGCTCCTGCTCGGTACCCTCACGGACTTCTCCACGATAAGCATCGGCGTCGAAAACGGCAAGCTCAGTTTCAAGTGCGAGAAGATACAAAGTTAGTTAGTAGTGTGTGATGTGTAATGAAATTAATTTCACATTACACACTACACATTCCACATTTTTTATATTTACACGCAAATTTTAAACAACACACAACCCAAGAGGTTAACAATGGCTAAAATTCCTGCAGTTCTTATCTTCGGCGCACCGGGTTCCGGCAAGGGTACCGTCGGCGCGAAGCTCGCTGCTACCACTTCCCTCAAGCACATTTCCACGGGCGACATCTTCCGTGGCATTGCTCCTTCCAGCGAATCCGGCAAGCTCCTCGCTTCTTACTCCAGCAAGGGCCTGCTCGTTCCGGACGAAGCCACTGTCGAAATTTTCGGCCGCTTCATCGAAGGCCTCGTGAACACGAACAAGGTGAACCCGGATAAGGATACCCTCCTCCTCGACGGTATTCCCCGCACGGTTGCCCAGGTCAAGCTCATCGAATCCGTCGTTGACGTGAAGCACATCTTCGTGCTCGACATCAAGGACGAGAAGACCATCGTGGCCCGCCTCCTGAACCGCGCCAAGATCGAAGGCCGCAAGGACGACGCCGACGAAGCCGTTATCAAGAACCGCCTCAAGGTTTACAAGGAATCCACCGCCAAGGTGCTCGGCAAGTACAGCAAGTCCATCATCAGCCGCATCAACGGCGACAACACCCCGGACGAAGTGTTCTGCGACACCCTCGCTGCCTACGTGAAGTTCTGCAAGTCCGCTTGCAAGAAGGCCCCCGCCAAGAAGGCCGCCTGCAAGAAGGTATGCAAGAAAGCCAAGTAATTCTTCAACTGGAATTGCAATAATGTCCCGGCCCCCTGCGGGTCGGGCTTTTATTTTTCTATCTTTGTGCGCATGAAAGTTTTTTTATATGACACCACCCTCCGCGACGGTAACCAAGACCGCAAGATAAGCCTTTCACTCGCCGACAAGCTGCAGATTGCGCGAATTCTTGACCATTTCGGTTTTGACTACATCGAGGGGGGCTGGCCCAATCCGAGCAACCCGACCGACGAGGAATTCTTCCAGAAGATCAAGGAAGTTAAGCTGAAGCATGCGAAGATTGCTGCTTTCGGTTCCACTCGCCGCCCGAAGGTGCTGCCCGAGAAGGACCCGCTGCTGCAGGCGCTCGTGAAGTCGGGCGCTCCGGTCAAGACGATTTTTGGAAAGAGCTGGGATTTGCATGTCACGGACGTCATCCGCACGACGCTCGAAGAGAACCTCGACATGATCGAGTCTTCTATTGACTACCTCAAGGACCATTCCGAAGAGGTGATTTACGATGCGGAACATTTCTTTGACGGCTACAAGGCGAACCCGGAATATGCTCTCGAGACGCTGAAGGCTGCTGAACGCGGCCGCGCGGACTTTATCGTGCTTTGCGACACGAACGGCGGCACGATGCCGTGGGAACTCGAGAAGATTGTGAAGGACGTGAAGAAGGTCGTTTCGACGCCTATCGGCATCCACGTGCATAACGACGCGGGCCTGGGCGTGTGCAACAGCCTGTTTGCCGTGAAGAGCGGCGCTACGATGGTGCAGGGCGTGGTGAACGGTTACGGCGAGCGTTGCGGAAACGCGAACCTCACGACCATCGCTGCAGACCTCCATTTCAAGATGGGCGCGAAGTTCTTTGCCGCGAAAAAGATTGCAAGGCTCCGCCAGCTGAGCAGCAACGTGGACCAGATTGTGAACCTGCCTAGCGACGTGCATGC
Source organism: Fibrobacter succinogenes (assembly GCA_902771595.1). GTDB lineage: Bacteria > Fibrobacterota > Fibrobacteria > Fibrobacterales > Fibrobacteraceae > Fibrobacter > Fibrobacter succinogenes_C. The sequence continues at coordinate 11,806 of CACXXH010000037.1, forward strand.
CCCGTACGTGGGCGATGCGGCGTTTGCGCACAAGGGCGGTGCCCATATCGACGGCGTCATGAAGGTCAGCCGCAGTTTCGAGCATATCGACCCGCACGAAGTCGGCAACGACCGCGTGTTCGTCACGAGCGACCAGGCGGGCGGTTCCCTCGTCGTGGAAAAGCTCAAGGCCATCAAGCCGGGCATCGACAAGAAGGACCCGGTGGTGGGCAAGTTGCTCACGCTCATCAAGGAACGCGAGAACGCCGGCTGGCATTTCGACAGCGCCGAGGCGAGCTTCAAGCTGCTCGTGTACCGCCACCTGGGCATGGTGCAGGAGCCGTTCAAGGTTCTGAACTATCGCGTCATCGAAGACAAGACCCCGCAGGGCGTGTCTGTTTCGCAGGCTACGGTCAAGCTCCAGATTGGCGACAAGATCAGCCATCAGGTGAGTGAAGGCGACGGCCCGGTGAACGCGCTCGACGCTGCCCTCCGCAAGGCTTTGTTGCCGTTCTTCCCGAACATGGCGAAGGTCAAGCTCGACGACTACAAGGTGCGCGTGCTCGGTTCCAAGGTGGCATCCGATGCGACGGTGCGCGTGTGGACCACATTCGGCGACGAGAAGGGCTACTGGAACGTGGTCGGCGTCTCGAGCAACATCATCGAGGCGAGCTGGATGGCGTTTGTCGACGGCCTGACCTACAAGATTCTTGTCGATAACAAGGTCATCGAGAGCGCGTACAAGCATATCGACGTGAAGCCGGTTGTCGCGAAGGCCGCCGTGAAGGAAGAAGAACCCGCTCCCGAGAAGGCCAAGAAGTTGAGCGCCCGCAAGGTGAGGAACCTCGCGGACATCACGAGACGTAAAAGATGAATAAAGCGTCATCCTGAGCGACCCTGGAGCGTAGCGATAGGGGCGTCGAAGGATCCAGGTATGGACGATACGGACTGGATTCTTCGAGGCGAAAGCCTCTCAGAATGACGATGTATGTATGATTTTTAATGGTGGTTACTAATATGCAAATTGTAAAAGTCACTCCGAAATCTGCTGAAATCGAACGCATTTGCGGGCGCGAAGTCGCCCCGAGCAAGGAAATTCACGACAAGGTGATGCAGATCCTTGCCGACATCAAGCAGGGCGGCATCGCGAAGGCGACCGAATACGCCCAGAAGTTCGACGGCCTACAGGGCAAGAACATCCGCGTGCCGGCTTCCGCTATCGCGAAGTCTGCCGCCAAGTGCCCGAAGGACTTGCAGAAGGCCCTGAAGCAGGCCATCAAGAACGTGCGCGACTTCCACAAGAACCAGATGGAAGAATCCTGGCTCATGCAGGGTGCCGACGGCGTCGTCCTCGGACAGCGCATCCGCCCGATGAAGCGCGTGGGTCTCTATGTGCCGGGCGGTGCGGGCATCTACCCGAGCACCGTCATCATGAACGCGGTCCCGGCTCTCGTGGCCGGCGTGGAAGACATCGTGGTCGTGACCCCCATCAAGGGTGAAATCAACCGCGCTGTTGCCTTCGTGCTTCAGGAACTCGGCATTACTGAAGTCTACCACATCGGTGGCGCTCAGGCGATTGGCCTGCTTGCGTACGGCGCGAAGGATGCGAAGGGCAAGACTGTCGTGGAACGCGTCGACAAGATTGTGGGTCCGGGCAACGTGTTTGCCGCCATCGCCAAGAAGGAAGTCTTCGGCGTCGTCGATATCGACATGGTGGCGGGCCCGAGCGAAGTGCTCGTGATGGCCGACAACACCTGCGATCCGGACTTTGTGGCTGCCGACCTCTTGAGCCAGGCGGAACACGGTTCCGGCTTCGAGGCGGCCATCTGCATTACCGACAACATGGAAACCGCCCAGATGATTTCTGCTTGCGTCGACGTGCAGGTGGAAAACTCCCCGAAGCGCGAATTGCTTGAAAAGGTGCTCGACAACTTCGGCCGCATCCTCCTGGTGAAGGACTGGTTCGACGGCGTGGAAATCGCGAACCGCATCGCTCCGGAACATTTGGAAGTGATGACGTGCGAAGCTGAATCCATGGCTGCGCAGATCGAGAACGCGGGCGCCGTATTTATCGGCCCGTGGTCCTCTGAGCCGGTGGGTGACTACTTTGCAGGCCCCAACCACGTGCTGCCTACCAACGGTACGGGCCGCTTCTTCAGCCCGCTTGGCGTGTACGACTTCCTGAAGCGCATGAGCATTATCCGCTACAGCGAGAAAGCCATCAAGAAGAACGCGAAGGCGATTGCCGCCGTCGCGAACGAAGAAGGCTTTATCCACCACGCTGCCGCGGTGCTTAAGCGCCTGTAATGTCGCGCGACATACAAATTAAAAGGCTCCCTCGGGAGCCTTTTTTATATGCGATAAACGCGAACTTAGCGCGAACGGTTATCGCTGTGAGCAACAAAGCCCCAGTTATTAAACTGGGGCGGTTGCGAGAGCGAGTGAGGAACCGGAGGTTTCAATACCCTAGACGACGAACGAGCGGTCGCTTACCTCAACGGGTATTCCTTGTAGTCCTGCACGCCGAATTCTTGCTTCAAGTAGTCCCAGCGCACCAGGCGGTTCTTCCAGAAGTACTTGCGGTACAGGCGGCGCGCCACGCGGCTTGTTAGTTCGTACGGAATCGTGTGGTGGTCGTCGGCGACGCTCTCCATCGAAATGCGGAAGTCGAGCTCGCCGTTTACCACGTCGACAGTCTCGCCGACCTGCACGTCGGGAATGTGGCTCACGTCGACCATCGTCGCGTCCATGCAGACGCGCCCGAGAATCGGGCAAATCTGGTTACGGATCATCACGAAACCCTTGTTGTATTCACCGCGCAGGTAGCCGTCGCCGTAACCGATGGCGATGGTCGCGATGCGGGTAGGTTGCTGTGCCATCCAGTAACCGCCGTAGCTCACCGTCTCGCCGGGTTTCACGTCGTGGATGTGGCGGATGGTGGACTTGATTTTCATGACGGGCTTGATGGGCCACGGCGAGGGCGAGGCTCCCATGCAGTTGTAGCCGTAGAGGGCGAGGCCCGGGCGCACCATGTCGAAATGGCTTTCGGGATGCGTGAGCGTGCCTGCGGAACTGCTGCAGTGGCAAATTTCAGGGCGGAGTCCTTCGGCTTCGAGTACGTCGACCAGTCGCGTAAAGCGCTGGATCTGGATTTCGGTCTTGGGGTTCCCTGGCATGTCGGCCGTAGCGAGATGCGTGAACATACCTTCGAAACGCAGGTACTTCAGGCTCAGCGCCGTGCGGATGTTGTTAAAGTCTTCGGCGTCGAAGCCGTAGCGGTTCATGCCGGTATCGATGGCGAGGTGCGCCTTGCATGTCGTTCCCGTTTCTTTCAGGAACTGGTCGAAAGCCATGGCGGTACGGATGTCCGTGATGGCCGCAGTAAGCTGGAATTCGACGAAGTAGGCGAAGTCCGCTGGAGTGCAGGGGCCGAGTACGAGGATAGGCAGGTCCATGCCGTACTGGCGAAGCAGCATGCCTTCGCTGATGTGGGCTACTCCCAGGTAGTCCGCTCCGCCGAACTTTGCCGCGAACGAGCAGGCGAGGCTCCCGTGTCCATACGAATCCGCCTTTACCGGCAGGAGAATCTTCGTGTTTGCCGGAATTTGGCTGCGGATGAATTGGATGTTGTTGCAGAGTGCGTCTAAATTGATTTCAATCCAGTTCGGGCGCGCGATACGGTTCAAGTCGGGAGGGTTCTGTAAAAGTTTCATAGTGCCCTAAATATAATAAACGGCACTTCTAACAGCCTTTGACATGCGGGTTTGCGTGGACCAGAGCCCCTCAAATTGGCGCAAAAGTAAACAAAAAGTGCGTCTAATATGGAATAGATTTACTTGGGCTATTTTTTTGTAAAGTCCAGCGGTGGCTTTTTTTACGCCAATCGGCTCCAAGCCCAATAACGGCGGGCTTTCTGCGATTGCAGCGGAGTTTACAATTTTCTCGATGAATTTTTGTTTACGCAAAAGCGGCTTCACGGCAATTTTCTTCGTTGTATTTTATGGGTGTGAACGAGGTTGTTCCGCTTTTCAAAAGAAGGTGTTTGGATAAAATAACAAAATACACATAAACTAACTTTTATTTTGTAGTCCCGATTTTCTGACATTCCCGGTTGCGAACAGGCGGCTTTCTTCATCGAAAGCTCCGTTCTCCAGTTCGTTCTTATTGTAAAAAAGTTCCTTGCGGAACTGGTGTACCACTATTACCCCCATAAATCAACAATAATCTCCCTTTGTAAAAAAGGGGAGGAGGATAAAAACATGAAACCGATCAAAAAACCACCAAAAGAAACAGATGCTCTCGTGGCATCCCTCATGCCGGACTCCGACGAAAAAATGAGAAACATTGCAGGCGCTTCTCTGATCGTCGCACTTGCTTTGAGTTTTTGGGCTACAACTTACCATGAACTCATCGACGAAGTGATGTTCGAAAAAACGGAAAAGGCGGGCCCAGTTACGATGCTAGAAATTCCTGATAAAAAAAAGGAGGATAAACCGAAAGAAGAAAAGAAACCTGATAAGAAAATTCCCGACCGGACAGCGAAACGTGACAAGCCGAGTGGAGGCGGCAAACCGAAAGGCGATGGAAACCCTCGCGCACCGAAGACAAGAGGTGTTCTCAAGGAAATCGCCTCAATGACCAAGAATGCGTCGGCCGCGGCATACGATCTGTTGAACGACCAAAACTTCGCTAAGGATATCGATAAGGTTCTCAAGCGTACGAATGGTCTACAGACTACGGGCAAGACGCACCTTGGCGAACGTGCTGGTAAGGTGGATGGTAGCTTTAACGAGGGTGTCGCTGAAGGGGGCGGCGGTGGCCTTGGAAATGCCATGGGTAACCTTTTTGGAGGTTCTGGTGGCGCCATCAACAACAAAGCGATGAAGGGCAACTTGAAGACTCCTTCTGTGCGCGACATCGATATGGGTGCTGGTGGAGGGTCTCGTTCCGCCGCCGACATCATGAAGGTCGTCCGTACGCGAACTCCCGGACTCCGGCACATATACAATAAGCACCTGAAGAAAGTTCCCGGCTTGGAGGGCAAGGTGACGGTCATGTTCACGATTGCTCCGGGCGGCGAGATTATCAATATCAGGATTGTCTCTTCGACGACCGGTCAGGCGGCGTTCGATACGGACATCATGAATGCGATTTCTCGCTGGACCTTCAACAGGGTTAAGTCTGGAAATACCACGGTGACGGTTCCGTTTACGTTCACTGAATAAGACCCCTGTAGCCTGCAATTGATTTACCATTCCGGTGGCCTTTCGCTGCCGGAATTCCTTTTTGTCATCTCCGAGGAGGCGGGGGTCTTTTGCTATATTGTACTCAAAAAAACGGGGAAATTTTTTTATGACAGATCCGCGCATCACCAAGCTTGCCGAAAATCTCATCAACAATTCCATCGCCCTCAAGCCGGGCGAGAATATCCTTATCGAAACGACCGATACGCCCGACGAAGTCTCTACCGAACTCATCAAGGCTGTAGAGAAGGCGGGCGGAAACGCCTTCGTGCGCAATTCCAAGAGCCGCGTGCGCCGCCAGTCGCTCCTCTCCGCAAGCGAAGCGCAGATGAAACTCGACGCGGAACTCGCACTTGCCGAGATGAAGAAGATGCAGGCCTACATCGCCATCCGCGGGGCCGACAACTTCATGGAAAATTGCGATGTGAGCGACGAAAAGATGCTCATGTACCGCAAACTCACCAAGGAAACGCTCGACTACCGCGTGAACAAGACAAGGTGGTGCGTGCTCCGCTGGCCGAACCCCTCCATGGCTCAGGGCGCGAAGATGAGCTCCGAGGCGTTCGAGGACTTCTATTTCAAGGCCTGCCTGGCCGATTATCCCAAGATGGGCAAGGCGGCGCAGAGCCTCATCGACCTCATGAACAAGACCGACAAGGTGCGCCTCGTTGCGAAGGGTACCGACATCAGCTTCAGCATCAAGGGGATTCCCGCGGTGCCTTGCTGCGGCAACATGAACATTCCCGACGGCGAAGTCTATACGGCGCCGGTGCAGGGGAGCATCGAGGGCGTTATCCAGTACAATACTCCCACGCTTTACGATGGCAAGCAGTTCAGCAACATCCGCCTCGTGTTCAAGCAGGGCAAAATCGTGGAAGCTACCTGCGAAACGGGCGACAACGCGCAGCTCAACGCCATCCTCGATACCGACGAGGGCGCACGCTATGTGGGCGAGTTCGCTATCGGTTTCAACCCGTTCGTGAACGCGCCCATGTGCGATATCCTCTTCGACGAGAAGATTGCTGGCTCCATCCACTTTACGCCGGGCATGTGCTACGAAGATGCTCCTAACGGCAACAATTCCGCCATCCATTGGGACCTGGTGCTCATCATGCGCCCGGAATACGGCGGCGGCGAAATCTGGTTCGACGACAAGCTCATCCGCAAGGACGGTCTGTTCGTGGTTGACGAACTCAAGTGCCTTAACCCCGACCAGCTCGGAAAATAAATTTCATATAGGAGGAGAAAAAATGATTCAAAAGACATTATTTATTGCTGCGTTACTCTCAATTCCATGCCTTGCTGTAAATGGCACTATGGCAGGTGCTGGAACCGCAGAAAGTCCCTGGCAGGTTGCCGATTACGAAGACCTGAAGTCCGTGGGTATTGGCGACTATAGCATGGACGGTCACTATGTGTTGTCGGCCGATATCGATGCGTCTGCTTCGCGGAATGAAAAGAATACGGCAGACTCTACTGCTGGTTTCCAACCGATTGGTGTGGCGTATTACGGCACGGCGGAGTCAATTTTTAACGGTGTATTTGATGGCGCGAACCATACCATATTGAATCTATATTCGATGTCGAAGAATTCCCGTTCAACGGCCTTGTTTATGGGCGTTGGCGAAAAGGGCGTTGTCAAGAACCTGAAAATGTCCGATTGCCTTATTTCGGTAAGGTTCGTCTGGGCCGCAGCATCTGTGGCCGTAATGAATTATGGCTTGATTGAAAATATCGAGATCAAACGCGATACGGTTACTGCTCCGAGCCATACAGGTGGCGTCGTCGGCATAAATGAAAATGGAACAATTCGAGATGTCAGTTTCGATGGCGTTGTTCTCGGCATTAACGACCGCGATTATATCGGCGGTATAGTGGGGGCCAATGTCGGTACGGAGTCGGTTATTCGCAATGTGAAAGTGAATGCCGACATGCATTCTAGTTATTATGGAAAATACCTCGGGCTGGTTGCCGGTTCCAATGAAGGTCTGATTGTTTCTGCAGAGATCGATGGTATCCTTGAACATGGAAACCGTTATCTGGGCGGCGTGACCGGACATAACTCGGGGACTATTGATTCGTGCGTCTCTCATGGTTCAATCTATTCGATGAGTGATAATTCGGCTGGCTTGGTCGGGTATAATAGCGGAACCATCAAGAATTCCAGTGTTGATGCCGATTCCGTTTTTTCTGAATACGTAGGTGCCGCGGGCTTTGTCGGAACAAACGATACGACGGGTGTCGTAGAAAACTGCGTTTCCAAAACAAATGTCCAGTCCGATAGTAGCGCTGGTTTTGCCATGCATAACGCAGGAATCATCAGAAATTCCCATGCAGAAGGTACCGTTGTCGGTGATTCGGCTCCGGGAAGATTCGTTTCTGGATTTGTCGTGACAAACGTTGGTACGATTTCGAATTCCTACACGACGGCTGATGTCGATGCCTTCTTCAGGCTTGCGGGTTTTGTTGTCCGCAATAGCGGAAAAATTGATAGCAGCTATGCGACTGGCCATGTACTTAACGGAGATCGCGCTTCCGGCGATACATATGGTGGCTTTGTGGGTCAAAACGACAGTGCTGGAATCATCACGAATAGTTATGCTGCCGGCGAGGTGGTAGGCGGAATGAAGGCTGGCGGCTTTGCGGGCATCAATAACGGGAAAATCTACAATTGCTATGCTACAGGCGATGTTCGCTCGTATTCCGTTTTCGGAGGTTTTGTTGGTGAAAATCATGGTGAAATCTTTTACAGCTATGCTACGGGAAATCTCGAAAAGATTGATGGCTATGATATTTCCTATTCGGCAGGAGGTTTTGTCGGTGCAAATAGCGGCTATATCAATAATGCCTATGCTACGGGAAATGTCGCTAGTGAATATACTCCAGGGGGATTTGTATCGAGGAATGATGGTAGAATTGCGAATGCTTTTGCTACGGGGGAGGTCTCGGGCAGGGTGGAAATGGGTGGATTTGCTTCCTCGAACGGGCAGAAAATTGAGAATACGTTTTTTGCCGGAAATTTGAAGACGACGGAAGGGACGCTTTATGGGGGTGGTTGCTATGCTTCAGGAAATACGGGATCCGTTGGAGCGGCTATCTATAACAAGGATGGTTGTATTTTCGATGCGGATTCGGCGGTGGAAGGAGTTGCCTATGCTGACCTGAAGAGTTCGGGCCTTTATAAGGATTGGGCTAATTTTGACAAGTACTGGGTTTTAAACGATACTATGTCGTACCCACATTTGGTGTTTGTCACAGGAGTTCTTCCCGAAATTACCGATGTTGAGCCTCCTGTAAAGATTGTAAAGCCCTCCGTATTCGTGGCTAAGAACGCCAATGGCGATCTGAAGCTGTATGGAAAACGACAGAATCTGCGTGCGACATTGACGCTTTCGCGTTCTGGCATGACTTGTATAAAGGTGTATAATCTGAAAGGTCGCCTGCAAAAGACAATCCCGCTCGGCATTATGGGTGAGGGCGTACGTCAGGTTGACTTGAATGGCTCTGTTGATGCTCGTGGCGTGACTTTGTTTGTGCTGGAACAGGATGGCAGGACTTTGTCGCGTACTCTGCTTCGCTAGCGCTGGATCGTAGAAAAGTTGTTGTGCAAAAAAGCCGCCCTTTCGGGACGGCTTCTTTTGTAATTGTCATTCTGGAAGCTCCGAAGGAGCCGATAGAATCCATTACATCTTCAAGAGAATTTGTACTCCTTCGGAGTACGATGCTCTGCGGCTCGGTCATGCCCGTGCAAGCGCGGTCGCGACTCTCGCCTTAGGAGCATTTGGTCGCCTACGGCGCCCGATGCTTTCGGCTCGGTCATAGGCAAGCGAGCTTGCCTGCGACACTCGCCTTAGGAGCATTTCACCAATCTTACATCTTCAAGAGAATTTCACCAATCTGCACGGCGTTGAGAGCAGCGCCCTTGCGGATCTGGTCACCGGTGAGCCACAGCGTGTTGCTGTTCTCATCGGCGAGGTCCTTGCGGATACGGCCCACGAAGATGTTGTCCTTGCCGGCGCTTTCGAGCGGCATCGGGTATACGTAATTCTGCGGATCGTCCTTGAGGGTCACGCCCGGAGCGTTCTTGAGAGCGTTGCGGATTTCTTCGACAGAAACCGGACGTTCCGTTTCGAACCACACGGATTCGGAGTGAGAACGGAGAGAGCTCACGCGCACGCAGGTGGCGCTCGTACGAACGTCGGAGTGCATGATCTTGCGCGTTTCGTTGAACATCTTCATTTCTTCCTTCGTGTAGTCGTTTTCCGTCATCTTGTCGATCTGCGGAATCACGTTGTACGCGAGCTGGAACGGGAACTTGTTGATGTGCGTGGTGGAACCGGTCTCGAGGATGTCCTTGTACTGCTGCTTGAGTTCTTCCATGGCGATGGCTCCTGCACCGCTAGCACTCTGGTAAGAAGAAATGTGAATCTTCTTGATGTGGGAGATCTTTTCGATCGGGTTCAAGACCACGACCATCATGATAGTCGTGCAGTTCGGGTTTGCGATAATGCCCTTGCCGCCGTTTTCAGCCTTGTAGAGCTTGATGTCTTCGGGGTTCACTTCGGGCACGACCAGCGGGACCTTCGGGTCCATGCGGAAGAAGCTCGTGTTGTCGACGACCACGGCGCCGTTTTCGACGGCGATGGGGGCGAATTCCTGGGAGATGGCGGCACCGGCAGAGCTGAGCACCAGGTCGACGCCCTTGAAGGAATCCTTGTTCAGGACTTCGCACTTGAGCGTTTCGCCCTTGAACTTGAATTCCTTGCCTGCGCTGCGTTCGGAGGCGAGGAGCTTCAAGCTCTGCAGCGGGAAGTTGCGTTCCTCGAGGATGGAGAGGATTTCTTGGCCCACGGCGCCAGTGGCACCCATGATGGCTACGTTGCGAATCATAGTTTAACCTTTAATTTGCTTCTTGTTGAGGTTGATAGTTTGATTTTAAATTTTCGATGTCGTTCCAGAAACGTTCTAGGAAGTTCTTGGCCTGGGCGATCTGGCTTCTGCACTGCGAGTACTGCTTAACTTGTTCGCTGGCATCTTCTTGCAGTGTGTACGTATAAAGCGAATATGCGGCAAGGCGGAGGCTTTCGGTCGCCTGGATGATTTCGGAATGCGCCTCGCTCGATTCGTGCGGGTGGAACAGTCCGAGCGTCTTCTTGTTGAGCGAAGTCGCCTTGTTGTTGATGGCAAGCGCCTGCTGGCTTCTTGTCTCGCGTTCCGATTCGCTGATGTTTGCGGGAAGCAGGTCGAAGTTCTCGATGCTCGCGATGATGGCGTTCATGCGTTCGACGACCTTGTGGCATTCATCGATGTATTTCTCGAGTCGGGAATACGATGCTTCGGATAGCGGGCTCTTCGGAGCGTGGTTGTCGCCCTGGCTGACAGCGCCGTTTCGGGGTGCTTTGCGAGATTCGACCCATTTGCCGCCTTCTCCGTTCTGGAACGAGGCTATGTAGTCCTGGTATGCGGCGTTCTGCGCCGCGACGTCCGCCGGCGAGTATTCGCTCTTGACCAGAAGGGTCGGTCTTTCCCAGTAGGCGATTCCGATGAACGCGGCAATCATGAACGCCGTAAACATGCCGTTCGCGATTTTCGCGGGCATGTCTTCGCTGCGGATGACGTAGAGAGCGCCGAAAAGCGCGAGGCTTGCGAACGCAAGAAGAAGGCCTCCATCGGCGTTGTAGCTGATGAAGGAATTCTTGGCGAAGTAGAACAGGCAATCCATCACGATGATGAAGAACGAGAGGATTGCGCCTGCAATCTTATGCGTGTTGCGTTCCGCTGCCGCAGACTGGAGAATAGTTATAAACGTAATCCCCAGCGGGAGCACGAACATCAAAGCAATATTGGCAATGTCCTGGTTCATAGGACTGTGCTATTAGAACGGCAGGTCGTCGTCGCCTTCGGGCATCGGGGCGTCGTAGACCGGAGTGGAATTCTGTGCAGGGGCGTAGCTGTTGGACTGGCCGTAGGAATTGCCCTGGCTTGCACCGGGAGCGCCGCCCTGGCCGCGCGGGGTCAAGAGCTGGAACGTGTCCATGTTGACTTCGGTGGCATAGCGCTTCTGTCCGCTGGTCTGGTCGGTCCAGCTGCGGTTGGTGAGCGAACCTTCCACATAGAGGCTCATGCCCTTGCGGATGCCGAGCTGCTCGACGATATCGGCAATCTTGCCCCAGCCGACGATGTTGTGCCAGTCAGTCTGTTCCTTCTGTTCACCGTTGTTGTCGCGGTAGCGGCGGCTTGTTGCCAGCGAGAACGAGACGCGCTTGCGTCCGCCGGTCTGGCTCATGCGGATTTCAGGGTCTTTACCGATATTACCAATGAGCATCACTTTATTCAGATATGCCATAATCTAATCCTATTTTGTTTTTTTAGTTTCTGCCCCTAAAAATAAAAAATTCCGGTTGTCATTTTGTGCCATTTTTGAAAAATTTTTCGATTTGCAATAGCGTTTGACATTTTGCGGCTCTTTTGACGGAGGAAGCCGTTTTTGGCCTTACAGGCGTAAAATGAAAGATTTATTTTTATATTGAAAAAACGAAACCCTTAGTCCCAGGCTGATAATATTTAACTATGGTATCACTCGCTCTTACACGTTTTGAAAAAGTTTTCCCCCAGGCCCTCAGGGGCAAACGTCTCGGCGCCGTCCTGCATCCGGCTTCCGTTTTGCCCGACCTGCGCTACACCCTCGACCTTCTCAAGGAATACGACGGCAAGCTCTTCAAGCTTTCTGCCCTTTTCGGCCCGCAGCACGGCATCAAGGGGCACACCCAGGACAACATGATCGAATGGGAAGGCTACACCGACCCCGAACTGGGTATTCCCGTCTATAGCCTGTACGGCGAACACCGCGAACCTACTCCCGAAATGCTCAGCCACGTGGACATGATGCTCGTGGACCTGCAGGACGTGGGCGCGCGCTACTACACGTTCATTTGGACGCTTTTCCTGTGCATGAAGGCCTGCGAAAAGGCCGGTATCCCCGTCATCGTGGTGGACCGTCCGAACCCCATCAACTGTATCGACGAAGAAGGCCCGGTGCTGGACCTGAACTACACGAGTTTCGTGGGGCTCCACAGCATCCGCACGCGCCACGCGAAGACCATCGGCGAACTCGCGGTGCAGTTCAAGGAAGAACGGTTCCCCAAGTGCGAACTCTACGTGCTGGGCATGGAAGGCTACGACAAAAAGATGTGGTACGACCAGACTGGGCTCCCGTGGATTCTGCCGAGCCCGAACATGCCGACGCTCGATACCGCCGTAGTTTACCCCGGCATGTGCCTGTTCGAGGCCACCAACGTGAGCGAAGGCCGCGGTACTACGCGCCCGTTCGAAATTTTCGGTGCGCCGTTCATCGATGCCGTCAAGCTCTGCAAGTACATGAACGGATTGAAATTGCCCGGCGTGTACTTCCGCGAGAACTACTTCCAGCCCACGTTCCACAAGGGTGCGGGCCAGATTTGCGGCGGTGCGCAGATTCACGTGCTCGACCGCGACAAGTTCCGCAGTTTCGATATGGCGGTGATGTTGCTGCAGTACATCTTCAACGAGTACCCGAACGATTTCGCCTGGAAGCAGCCGCCTTACGAATATGAATTTGAAAAACTCCCAATCGACATCCTGCTCGGCAACGGCACGTTTAGGCGAGACTATATAGAGACAAGCATCTAATTGATGTGTAATGTGGAGTGTGTAATGTGAAATTATAATTACTTACTACACATCTCACATTTCACACCTCACATTGCGGCGCAGCCGCGAAAAGGAGACACCATGACTCAACCCATCAATGGAAAATTCGAAATGCCCGCCCTCCCGTATGCGGCGGGTGACCTTGCACCGGCGCTCAGCCAGGAAACCTTCGAGTTTCATTACGGCAAGCACCTGCAGACCTACCTGAACAACCTGAATGCGGCCCTTCCGGGCAGCGCGTTCGAAGGCAAGTCCCTTGAAGAGATCGTGAAGACGGCCGAAGGCGGCGTTTTCAACAATGCGGGCCAGTTCCTGAACCACTCTATGTACTTCTTGCAGTTCAAGGCTCCGACTCCGGCTAACGCCCCGTCGGGCAAGATCGCTGAGGCCATCGCGCGCGATTTCGGCTCCTTCGAGAAGTTCCAGGAAGAATTCCAGGCAAAGGGCGCGGGCCTCTTCGGCTCCGGCTGGGTATGGCTCTCCGCCGATGCTAGCGGCAAGCTCGTGATTACGCAGGAAGGCAACGCCCAGAACCCACTCACCAAGGGCCTCAAGCCGCTGCTGACCTTCGACGTGTGGGAACATGCCTACTACATCGACTACCGCAACCGCCGTCCGGACTACCTGAAGGCGCTGTGGAGCATCGTCAACTGGGACGAAGTCAACAAGCGTCTCGGCTAGTTGAAACTGAAAATGGCGTGAGTCAATCGCGTCATGAAAAAGAGCGGTGGTCCAAGACCATCGCCCTTTTTTGTCTCCAACATAAGGAAAGAATCTTACGATTCGAACGGGAAAATCGTTCTGAATGAAAGCTTGGGTGTGCACATCGAGTTGACGGTGATGATATCGACGGTTGTTTTCGCTTTGGGGTAAACCGGGGTGACTTCGGCCGCGAGGAAATAGTTGATTCCCTTTACCACCTGGGTTGCGAGCTGGGCAAACGGCTTGATATCGGAACCGACAAAGCCCTCCTTGGCAATCTTGAATTCGGCCATGGCTTCAGCGGAGGGCGGGACAACCCCCTTGACTGCAATTCCGCCGCAGAATGTGCTCGGGCTGCCGTGGAGGACACTATGGATGCCGACGAGCGAGAATTCGCTCTGCCTGATGTTGATGACAACGATGACGATGTTCTTGGTTTGGTCCTTGTCAAGGATCATCTGTTCCGCAAGAATTGCGTGGTTGATTCCGTTGACAACCTGGCTGCCGAGATAGGCGAGGAATTTGTACGTTGCTCCGTGAAGGTGCGTCACCTTGTCAAAAGCTTCTTGGACTTCCTGGGGGATGGCGTCGGTGAGTACATTGACAGTCCAGGCGCCGCAGTTGTTTTCGTTTTCCATTTTGTTTACTCCTTTTATGAGGTGTTTTTGTGTGATAGTTTCGTTTGTTTGCAGTTTCAAAGATAAACTGCGGTAGTATTATTTGTCCATAACCCGATTGGGTGATTTCGTATTTAATACTAGGACTACTGAATACAAACGATTAGTACTATCGGTACACCTTTTTAGGAGTAGTTTCTATGGAATTTTTGGTGTAAATTGCGCCAAAGATAGTGCCCCATTTTTCGCGCCTGCGGTAATAAGTTTGATTCTCGTCTTGTTAGAACAAGTAATTGTCGCTTCTTTTATGACAAAGATCGGCATAGTTAACGTTGATTGTATAAGTTGAATCTATGTTGCATCCATTTTCTAATGGAGTGAAAAACAGTATTTTATCGAAGGTGGAATCGTTTATAAATGAAGTGAAATCATAGTCGTTAGACTTTGACAAGTGCTGGGAGAAGACGGAATCGCGATGCTCAATATAAATGTAGGTTGAATTTCGACCTTTTTCTACCGAGAACGAGACTACCGGGAATATCGTTTTCTTGTTGCCGCAAAAAACGGTTTCTGCCATGAAGAATGTTCCGTATTTCCAATTAGAGATGTTGTTCAGGTCGTCAGGGTCCTTGATAAATCTAGCTGCATTATGTGTGTTTGAAGGCTCACATTTCGGACAGACAACCTCATCCCTGAAAGAGTAATGGAATGACTCGTTGTTGTAAATGGAAACGTGGACGGAATCTGCGTTTTGGGGCAAGTCTACATTTACATTTAATCCGCAGGATTGATACAAGTCGTATTCGCTTGTGCAGAAGAATCCGCAAAGCGCCCAAATGCTGAGAATCAGCATGCTGATGATTAATGGCTTATGTTTCATATATTATGGTTATCGTTTCTTCAACATATTTTACGTAAAGAGCCCTAAGCTAAGCCCGATAAAGGCCTTGATGGCGATGACATCGGCGGCACGCATGTTTACGTCGAAGCCGAAATGGATTGTCGCGAAAACGGCGTCATGCAGGAGTCCTTTACGATAGTCCTCCTTGTCGGCGGGGGCGTTGATGGTATATTCGTAACGAAGGCCTAGGGAATAGAAAAACAGTTTGTGTGCGTCGTCTTCTGCCGGGATAGATTCATCCCCGGAACCGCCGTTGTAGTAGCATAGTTTGATCGTCGGGAGAATCCTGTGGTCTATATTGTCAAAAACCGGATAGCCGTAGGCGAAGTACAGGGCCGCACCGCTGGTGGTTTCCCCGCCCTTGTGGTAGATGTCTTCGTAGTGAATGTCGTCCCCTTCGTTTTTACCGGAGCCGACGTTAAATCCTAAACCAAAGTCCCCTTTTGACGTTGTTGCCTTTACGGAAACGTCCCCGCCGTAGAACCGGATTTTGTTGAAGGAATCGTCAATGGTCGGCATCGCCATAAAGAAGGAAATGTCAAATGCGAAAATTCGACGTGGCGCATAATGCCTTAACTGAGATCTCCCGTATGTTCCCAGATGATAATCCGTTGCAACGGAGTCGGTTTGCCGGTCTATAAGTTGTGCGTATTCCCTGCGTTCTTTTTTAGATAAAGAATCCCGTCGCATTTTGTATGTTAATTGCGTGAGTGCGCTTTGTACCTTATGGCGGACATTAGGTTTTTGCTGTGCTACTGCTGAATCAATATGCTGCTTTTGCTCAAGGTATATCCGGTAATACGATGTGTCTGGAAGCGTTGAAAAAAAATGCTGGATATCTTCGTCGTTATTATCAAAAAATTGAAATTGTCCTCGCGATATGTAAAAGCCGCTCCCTACGGGAGACTGTAAAGAACAGCCCAACGCGTACCGGCACGACCAATTGAGCAAAACCTCTTGCCGCAGGGAATCCAGCGGTTCTTCAGGGTTTTCGGTGTAAAAAAGAATAAGGCTGTCTCGGATGGGGTTAAAGACCATCTTGAAAGAATAGAAGTCGCTTGCGGCTTGTATCAGGGACGAATCGGGTAGCGAAAAAAGCTTTGTAACGGAATCCGCTATGATTGGCATGGAATCGAGACTTGCCTCGTATTCATCCGAATCAACGCTGTCA
>CACXXH010000038.1 GCA_902771595.1 Fibrobacter succinogenes
CTTAAAATATGTTTTTAATTTCAAAAAAGTACATGTGTATGCAAAAAAGAAAGTCCCGTTAGTTTACGGGACTGAAATTGGGGGATTGGCGCTGATTTATGCCTTTACGTGGAAGTAGTCGACTTCGGGGTGGCTGATGTAGAGGCCGCTCACGGAGGCTTGCGGGTACATGGCGCCGTTTTCGGTGAGCGATATTCCGACACTGCCGAAGTCGATGAGTTTTGCGACGTTGAAGATTTCCTTGATGTTCGGGAGCACGGGGTAGCCGACGGCCGGGCGGATGCCCTTCCAGTTGCTTGTGCGGGCGAGTTCCTGGCTCAAGTATTCGGCGCCGGCTTCGGCGAGGCGGTCGGCGACAGTCTGCATCAAGAGAACGTCGTAGTCGCTGCCGCCCTGTTCGGCTTTCAACTTTTCGAGGCGCTTCACGAAGGCGTCGCTTACGGTGACGGCGAAGGCTCCCACGATGTCGCGGAAAACATCTTTACCGGCGGTCGCGGCGAAGATGCTTGCGGTGTTCGCATTGGCAGGAGCAACGTAGTCGCAGAGGGCGAGGCAGGTGCCTTCCGGGTTCTGCTGGCGTGCCGTAGCGACTTCGACAAGGTCGGAGTCGGTGCCGGTACGGCCCGTGTTGAAGATGACTGAACTTGCCGTACCGGCGGCAGGGTAGAACGCCTGCACGGCACGCAGCGCATATTCGGGCTTGCAAAGGCTCTTGATGAGCGCTTCGGCGTCGGCCTTGAGCTTCTTGGCTTCTTCTTCGTCGGGCTTGATTTTCCACGTGAAGAAGAAGTATTCCCAGCTGATGAGCGGAATAACTTTTTCGAGCGCGATGGGCGGGAGTTTGCTTTCGCCCATGAACGGCGGTTCCACCGGCTGGTACTTGCTCCAGTCACACAGATAGCGGCGTTCGACCGGAGTTTTTTCGGCGGCGGCCATGGCGTTCGCGGCTTCGGTCTTGATGCCGTTTTGCTTGTCGCGGATGCGCTGCTGCTCTTCGCGGTTTTCTTGAATGGTCAGTTCGCTGGTAGCCGGATCCAAAAGCTTTTGCACGAGGCCCGGGTTGCTCGCGGCGTCGCGCACGTGGAATACGGGGCCGTCGTAGCACGGTGCAATCTTTACTGCCGTATGCGTGGGCGAGGTGGTGGCGCCGCCGACGATAATCGGGATGCGCTGGCCAGCATCCTGCATGGCCTTCGCCACGGTGCACATTTCTTCGAGCGACGGTGTAATCAGTCCGGAGAGACTCAAGATGTCGGCCTTGTTTTCGATGACCGCCTTTATGATGACATCTTCGGGAACCATCACGCCGAGGTCCACCATTTCGTAGCCGTTACAGGCCATAATCACGGAGACGATGTTCTTGCCGATATCGTGCACGTCGCCCTTCACGGTGGCGATTACGATCTTGCCGCGGCTCGATGCGTTGGCATCCTTGCCGGCTTCGATGTAGGGCTGCAAGATTTCCACGGCCTTTTTCATGGTACGTGCGGTCTTCACCACCTGCGGCAAGAACATCTTGCCTTCACCGAAGAGACGGCCCACTTCGTTCATGCCGTCCATGAGCGGGCCAGAGATAATTCCCACCGGGCTATCGCCGCGGTTGATAAGTTCCATCAAGTCGGGCTGCAAGGTTGTTGAAGTTCCCTTGAGCAATGCTTCTTGCAAACGTTCTTCGGGCGTCGTGGGTTTAGCATCTGCGGCGGCGTTGGCGCTGTCGTCAGAAGAACTGCTTGCGCCTGTGCTCATGGCGAAAATCGCCTTCGGGTCGTACTTGGTGCCCGCTTCCTTGGCGGCCGCGGCTGCCGCGGTCATGCGGCTTGCAATTTCGATGAGCGCTTCGCTCGCATCCGGTTCCGTATTGTAGATGACTTCGGTAA
This sequence comes from Fibrobacter succinogenes, assembly GCA_902771595.1. Lineage (GTDB taxonomy): Bacteria > Fibrobacterota > Fibrobacteria > Fibrobacterales > Fibrobacteraceae > Fibrobacter > Fibrobacter succinogenes_C. The sequence continues at coordinate 1,878 of CACXXH010000038.1, forward strand.
TCGCCATGCGGAGTTCCAGCGGAATCGTCTTGTATTCGATAATTGCGCTCGGGTTCATGATGGCCATGCCCATGCCGTTCGGAATCGCGTAATGCAGGAACGTGGTGTGCATCGCTTCGCGCAGGTAGTTGTTCCCGCGGAATGCGAAGGAAAGGTTCGAAAGACCGCCCGAAATGCGCACGCCGGGCAGGTTGTCCATAATCCAGCGGACCGCTCGAATAAAGTCGATGGCGTAGGCGTTGTGTTCCGCCATGCCGGTTGCGACGGTCAAAACGTTCGGGTCGTAAATGATGTCGGAGGGGTCGAAGCCGAGCTTCTTCACCATGATGTCGTAAGCACGGGCGGCAATTTGCACGCGACGCTCGTAGTTGGTAGCCTGGCCTTCTTCGTCGAAGAGCATCACGATGACTGCACCGCCGAGGCGCTTGATGGTAAGCGCATGTTCGATAAAAGCCTGTTCGCCCATCTTCAAGGAGATGGAGTTCACGATGCACTTGCCTTGGGCGCACTTGAGGCCCGCTTCAATGACTTCGAAGCGGGAAGAGTCCACCATAATCGGCACGCGACTGATGGCCGGGTCCGAAGCGAGCAGGTTCAAGAACGTCTGCATTTCGGCGGTAGCGTCCAAGAGGCCGTCGTCCATGTTCACGTCGATTACGTCGGCGCCGTCTTCCACTTGCTTGCGTGCGATGTCGAGCGCTTCTTCGTAATTCTTTTCGTTGATAAGGCGGAGGAACTTCTTGGAGCCTGCCACGTTGCAGCGTTCGCCCACCTTCACGAAGTCTTCGGCGTTGCAGCTGTCGGCGCCGTTGCTCGGGCGTACCTGTTCCTTGAACAGCGGCTCCAGACCGGCGAGGCGGAGTAGCGGGCTAGTGGCGTACTTGGGCGCGGGCTTTCTGCGTTCATAGTCGGCAGGGAGCGCATCCAGCATCTTGCGCATGGCGGCGATGTGTTCCGGCGTGGTACCGCAGCAGCCGCCAATCATGTTCACGAGCTTGTCGTCCAGGTAGACGCCCATGAGCCGCACCATGTCTTCGGGCGTATCGTCGTAACCGCCGAACTGGTTCGGCAGGCCCGCATTCGGGTGACAAGAAATGTAGCAGGGAGCGACTTTGCCCATGCGGCGCAGGTACGGCACCATGCCGTCGGCACCGAGACCGCAGTTCAAGCCGATGGATAGCGGGTGCATGTGCATCACGCTCACGGCGAATGCTTCCACCGTCTGGCCCGAAAGCGTACGGCCCGAGGCATCGCTCACCGTCATCGAGAACATGACTTCGACAGGCTTGAGGTCGGCGGCTTTATCGCCAGCGGCTTTCTTACGCGCTTCCATCACCTTCATGAATGCGCTGGCGGCGGCCTTCGCATTCAAGGTATCAAAAATCGTTTCAATCAGAATGGCGTCGACGCCTTCTTCTACCAGCACCTGGATCTGTTCCAGGTAGGCGTCTTCCAGTTCGTCAAAAGTAATGCTACGGCTCGCGGGATCGTTCACGTCTTCGCTCATGGAGAGCATCTTGCTGGTGGGGCCCACGTCACCCAGGATATACACCTGGCGACCGTACTTCTTTAAACCTTCTTCAGCGGCTTGCTTCGCAATCTTCACCGCGGCGCGGTTCATTTCGGCAATGCGGTGTTCCTGGTGGTACTCGTGCTGGCTCACGCGTTGGCTCGAGAACGTATTCGTGGTCAGGCAGTCCACGCCCGCATCCACATAGCGGCGCTGGATGTCCAGGATGATATCCGGCTTCTCGATGGAGAGCATGTCGTTATTGGCGCCCTTGATACCGTAAGTCTGTATCACAGAACCCATGCCGCCGTCCAGCAGCATCATCTTAGATTCAAAGGCTTCTCGTAACGTCATTTTGTTTAATCCGCGATACGTGGTTTATGCGTCTATCTAATTTTATGCATATATAGCAAAAAAGCGACCCATGGTCAAGAACGCAACCTTGAGCCGCCATGCAGAACATGGTTCAAGGTTGCTTCAGACATAAATTTTTCGCCCCGCTGTCATCCTGACGAAGGTCAGGACTGGGTATAATTTGACCTTGAGGGGGCTGGCGATAAACATCGGTTACTTGAAAGACGCTGTGTAAGAAGCTCCGTCTGTCGGTGCCACGAGCCTCGGATTGTCCGTCGAGCCGTCTTCCCACTGGTAGAAAATGCCGCCGCCGGTCGGTACGGCGTACAGTTCCATCGCTACGCCGGCAAAGAATTTGCCCGAGTAAGTCTGCGGAACGGTTTTACCTTCGACTTGCACTTGGCCTAAGCCGTCCGCGGCAATCTTTACGGTAATCAGGGTGGTGTCTACGCCAAACTGGTTCGCGTAATCGTAGAGAATCGTTGTGTCGCGGGATTCGGTCCATTCCTTGAGACAACTGCCCGTCTTGCTGAATCCGTGGCCGCAGGAGTTCTTGTAGTACATATCGTCTTGCTTGAACTTTTTGAGGTCGCGCGCAATTTCGGCTGTATCGATGGTCGCCGTCATCGCGTTCACGACCTTTGCCGTGTTGGCCGCATTCAGATTGTTTTGCAACATGATGGCGGAACGGTTCAAGAAGAGCCTTTCGAAGTCCGGGTTCTTGATAAGCTGTATGAACAGGTTCGCGAAACATCCTTCGTCCGGGCAGGGCTTGTTTCCGCCGCCTTTTAGGATCCACGGGAAGATTTCTGTAGTCTGCCCGAATTCGCCGCCGTTCACGCCCCATGTCCAGTCAAATCCGTGGTCGAGATCGTATACCATGAATTTCCAGGGCTGATTGGGGCTCTTCCATGCACGTACGTTGTTGTTCGGCCAGTCTCCATTGTGGTCGTAGGCTTCTGCGGCCATGTAGTCGGCGAAGTTGCCCACGTCCATCATGGTCTTGACCATCTCGTAGTTCGCGTTTCCGGCTCCGCTGAAGTCGTTGTTCGCGACAAAGGAGAGTAGCGACTTGTATTCGTCGACGGAACCGTTGCTTGCCGTAACTTCGTGACCCAGGTGCTTGACCATGGTGACGGTATTCGCGTCGATGCCGTAGTTTGTTTCTACGTAGTGCTTGTTAAAGCGTTCGCGCATGTCGTGGATGCCGTAGTACCTTCCGTTGTAGAACACCACCACTTGGCGGCTTCTCTGGTAATCGACTCCGCTTCCTTCCAGGATGGCACCGCCAACGGCGTCTCCGATGTAGTCGCTTACGAAGCGGTTGCCGTTGTTTCTCAGGTTGAATCCGCGGAATTTGCTGTTCGTCTCCTTGCGGGTTTCGAACAACGGGTATTCGAGTTTTCCGTCCTGGTATTGTTCGCGCATCACGATGGCGACGGATTTCTTGTTTTTGAGCCTGCTGTAGCCGCCCATGATGGAAATGCCCGCTTCGATGTTCCAGCTCGATTTTTTCGATGAACTGCCTTTTTCGAAGTATTCCACGTGTACGGGGTATTCCTTGTCTTCGTAAAGGCCTTCGGGGGCAGTCTTCGGGGTCTCGGCATCGGTCTTGATGTAGTATTCCCTGAAGAAAGCGGAGTCGACCGTGACGGCGACGACGGGCATGTTGACCGTTTCTTCGATAAAGTACGTGTTGGTGGAAACCTCTGTGGTGAGGGCGCCAGGAACGAACGTCGCGCAGCGCAGGACGGTGTTCTTGGATATCTCCATCGGTTCCGTAAAGGCGGGGGAGTCTTCGGTGGGTTTGGATCCGTTGTCCATGCAGCGGACCGTGGCCCCTTCGGCGACCGTGGGCGGATTGAGGGTAAACGGTTCGGCGTAGAAACCGCTCGGCGTGGTGCTGAAGTCTACGGTCGGGGCGAGTTCCGCATAGGCGTTCGCGTCATCGTTTGCCGCTTCGGGTGTCGGGTTGGCGAAATACTTGTAGCTGCCGTCCACTGTGCGGCCGAAACTTATGCTTGCGGGGAGTGCGGGGTAGGTTATCGAATCGTGGATGGCGTTGTGGTTGTCGATGATGTAGATCGTGCCGCCGTCCTTGTTGATTTTCCAGTTCGTGTGCGTGCGGGCATGGAGCGTGTTCCCTTCGTCATCGATTCCGTCCGCCATTTCCTTGACCGTATGAATGTCCTTCTTGTCGAGGAATACGGTGCGGTAGGACTTGGGACCGATGGTTTCGTCGTGGAAAACCCATTTTCTCGGATTTTCGAGATTCTCTACGAGCGCGAACCCTTTCAGGTTCACTTCCTTGTCGAGCATGTTGTAGATTTCCACCCATGCGGGATCATCGCCGTCCTGGTCCAGCCAGGAGAGGTTGAGCGCTGAAACTTCGTTCAGTTGCACCTGCACTTTTTCTTCTTCGACTACGTGGACGGGTTCCGTCGGGATGGGAATAATTTCTTCTTCTTCTTCTGTCGAGGAGGGGGTGTCGGTGCAGCCTTGGAAACAGAGCCCGAGGCTCGCTGCGAAAATCGCGGGGATGCGTATATAATCAAACTTTGAATGTACCATACTAACCATACCTGAAAATTTACTTTCAAAAATGTCGCGAGAGGGGGACGGTCGAATATTTTTTACAGAATTTACGTTCATCGGCCATATTTGCAGAATATCAATTAGATATCGCAAAAACGGCTTTTGAGGTAGAAAAACGCGGTTTTTTTGTTATATTACTCATTATGGCTAGCAAAAAATCCCTGATAGACCGATTTTCCAATTGGTATATACCCCTAATTTGCGCCCACAAGTACAAGGCGCTCGCTTTTTACCTGATTCTCGCGGTCATTTTCGCGATTCCGATCCTCTTTAAGCCCGGCCTCAAGCTCGATGCCGACCTTTCGCATTTGCTGCCCGAAAATACCCCGAGCGTGAAGGCTCTCGAGGAGTCCTACCAGCGTTTCGGTTCCACGGACAGGTTCATGATAGCCATCCAGAGCGAGGATGCGGAACTGGTCGCCGCTCTCCAGGATTCCATCAGCGACTACATTCACAAGAACTGGAAGGGCGATTTCGTCTCGACCCAGGTGGACAACGAGAACAAGTTCTTCAAGGATAATGCGCTTCTCTACCTGCCGGTGAAGCATCTCGAAAACATCCGCGACAATCTTGAAGACCTGCAGCTCGAAATCGGGCGCAAGAACGGCCCGCTGGTTGTCGACCTGCTTGGGGACGATTCCGCGACCGCTTCCGGCGATTCCAATGCTGCCGCGCCTGCCAAGAAGGAACGCGTTTGGTTCGATGCTAACCTACCGCAGGAATTGGGCCTCCCTGACGAGGCGGCTGGTGCGTTCGACAGCTTCTTCAAGAAGGGCAAGGAAGAAACCGCCGCCACGAAGGCGGGCGAGCCCGAAGAATGGGACAAGAAGAAGCCCGTTCCCGACCACCTGAAGACGCGTCTTATCGGCTGCCCGCGTCCGGACAGCACCGGAAAGATCCTTTTCAATGGCGTGGTGAACGCGAAACTCATCAGGCCTTCCACCGACTATGAATTCGTGACGCACATTTTGGCCCGCACGGATTCGCTTCTAGCCTATTTCAGCGCAAAGACTTACCCGGTTCCCACCCGCTTCACCGTCGAGGGAACCTACGAAGGCCTCAAGGAAGTGGACGACGTGGCGAACGATTCCATCTTCTCGTTCGGCATAAGCCTTGTCCTTATCTTCTTCCTCACGGTTATCTTCTTCAGGAGCGTAAAGGGCCCCATCCTTGTTACTTCCTCGGTGCTTTACGCCTGTATCCCGACGCTCGCGTTTACGGCCCTCTTCTACGGCAAGCTGAACCCGTTCACGGTCTTTGTTGCATCGATTATCCTGGGTATCGGTATCGACTATTCCATCCATATCTTGGGAACTTCGCAAAAGCTCCTGAACAAGTATGCGACTCTCGAAGAAGTTTTGGAACATGCGCAGAAGAAGATGCTCAAGCCCTTCATTCTGGCGAGCTTCACGACTATCGCCGCCTTCCTCACGCTGCTGGCGGCCCACTTCCGCGGATTCTACGAATTCGGCGTGGTGGCATCGATGGGTGTGCTGTTCAGTATGCTCACTTCCGTGCTTTTCCTCCCGGTGCTTGTCAAGTGCCTGGGCGGTATTCCCAAGGCTCCGGACAATACGCTGCTTCCCAAGTCCTGGGACGAGGCGAAGATCCTCCGCTTCTTCAAGTATGCGGCATTCGCCGGCTTCGCGCTGGGTGCGGTATCGCTCTGGTTTGCCCAGGATGTGGATTTCGAACACAACCTGCGTAACCTCCGCCGCGTATCGACCGAAAAGAAGCAGGAGAACGGAATCAATACGGGCGTGACGCGCATAAACAACCGCGCCACATCCACCCCGGCTGCGGTCATGGGAAGCAACCCCGCGCAGCTCGACAAGCTTTACGATACGCTCATGGTGCGCCTGCATGTGGAACACGATTCTACGCTCCGCAGCTTCCTCACGCTCAAGACTTTTGTTCCGCCGATGGATTCTCAGGAACGCCGCCTGGAAGTCATCGAAGAAATCCGAGACCTGGTCGAGGCCCGCGTGTTTGACCGGGCCGAGGGCGAAGATTCCGCGAACATAGCGACGCTCCGGAAGCTTGCCTCCGTGGAGCAGGCGTTTACTGCCGAGGATATTCCCGATTGGGCTTTGGACCTGCTCCGCGAAAAGGACGGCAGCTATGGCAATATCGGGTTTATTTATGGCAACTTCCCGAGCTGGGATGCAAAGGCCTTGCGCAACTTCCAGGACCGTTATGGCCACTGGAATTTCGATGGCGAAGACCTGCGCACCTTCTCGTCGCAGTTCATCCTTTCCGATGTCATCGATTCCGTCAAGAAGGATAGCTTCAATCTCGCTTTAGTGATTATCTTGGTGATTTTCGGTACGCTCGTGATTTCGTTCCGCAAGCCCAAACTGTTTATCGCGGGCTGCATCTCGTTCGGCATGGGTTCGCTTTTGACGCTCGGTCTCCTCGGACTTTTGACGGACTTGTTCGAATTCGGGAAAATCAGCATCTATAACGTGATTGTCATTCCCATGGCGCTCGGTATCGGCATCGATGCCACCATCCACATGATAACCTCCTGGATGAGCGACAAGAACATGACTCTCCGCCAGTTGATGGATACCACCGGCCGCAACGTGATGGCAAGTTCCACAACGACCATCGCCGGCTTCGTCGGCTTCCTCTTTACCACTCACCGCGGCCTCAAGGGCATCGGCGACCTGGCTTGCATAAGCATCGCGATGTTCCTCGTTACGAGTGTTATTTTTACTATGTATCTTTGCGGCACCTGGCTTAAAAAGAAGTAGTCTCGCTAGAAGCTTCGCATAGCGTCGTTCTCGACCCACTCGCCGTACGATTTGTACGGCTTCGGGGTCTGCGGCCTTGCTCTGCTCGCTTCTAGCATCGACTTGAGATAAACTTCGCATAGCGTCGTTGCAGAAATCCAATCGGCTCGGCAATGCAAGCATATGAATATGCTTGCGCTGCGCTCGCCTCATAGATTTTCTCAACCCACTCGCCGTACGATTTGTACGGCTTCGGGGTTTGCGGCCTCGCTCTGCTCGCTTCTAGTTTCGGCTTGGAGTTCTGAGCGTCGCTTAGTTTCGTTTTTTCAATCTATTCGCCGTACGATTTGTACGGCTTCGGTCCTGCGGCGTCGTTCTGCTCGTTTCTGACTTTGACTACGGTTTTAATGTTTTTGAATCCATTCGCTGAACGAAATTGATTCGGGGTTTGCGGCGTCGTTCTGCTCGCTTCTAGCTTCGGCTTGGAGTTCTGAGCGTCGCTATTTTTTTGCAAAAAACAATCGGCTCGCGGTACTGTTGTACGGCGAGTTTTTTGTTTTGAAAGCGGCGGGGTTATTTTGCCGCGATGTTGCGGTAGAGTTCCAACTGGCGGGTAAAGCAGTCCTTCCAGCTGAACTTTTCGGCGTAGGCGCGGGCTTTCTGCTTCATGCCCTGCATGTCGGTGCGGTAGAGTTCCGCGATGGCGTCTGCCAGCGCTTGGGGCGTGCGTTCGCTCAGGATTGTACCTGCGCCCGATTCGGTCACGTGTTCGAATGCGGCGCCTGCGGCTGCCCCGACGAGCGCGTTCCCGCTGGCCATGCTCTCGAGAATGGAAAGCCCGAAGGTCTCCCAGCCCGAAAGCGCGAGCCCGATGTCGGCGCTTGCGTAGTAGCGTGCCATCTCGTCGATGGAATTGATGAACCCGATGTAGCGCACGTGCTCGTGCTTGCTTGCCGCTTCCTGCACCAGCGGGAGGCTCGGGCCTGTTCCCGCGAATACGATGGCGGGCTCGTGCCCCAGTTTCTCTGCGAGTATGTCATATGCGCCGAGAATGAGGTCTATTCCCTTCTCGTTGCAATGCCTGTGCGGGAAGAATATGACGAGGCGGTCGGGATTCCCGGCCTTGAGCTCGTTGACGAGCGCTTCGTCCCTCTTTGCGGGGGAGAACATGTTGATGTCGCAGCCGAGCGGAATCCACTGTGGGTTAGGCAGCCCGTTCTTGCGCAGGCGTGCCATTGCCTCTTTCGAGGAGGCTTCGATGCAGTCAAAATCCTTGAATTCCTTGCGGGCGTACCAGAAGGCTTCCTTGCGGGCGAACCTCCCGATTCCGGCTCCGAGTTTCTGCGCTACGGGGCGCCCCACGTAGGTCACGGGGAAGTCCGCGTGCCAGAAGGCGACTAGCCTGGATTCGGGGCTGACCCGCTTTGCGGTATGGCGCACGGCGGTGGGCAAGATGTACGGCGAACCCACTTCGATAATCTCGGGCTTGTACTTTTCGAGTACGGGCGCAATCTGCTTGCGCTTCCACATGAAGCGGTATTCCCAGTTGCCCGGGAACCGGAACGCTTCTACGTGTTCGACAATCAGGCCGTCGCTGCGTACTTCGGTAAATGTCTTCGAGTCGGGCATCACGAACACTTCGAGCACGTCGCTCTGCTGTTCGTAGAACGCCATCTTCTGCAGGTGGTAGCGGCGTACGCCGCCGCCCGAGGGGCTCCAGAAGTTGTTGAAGTCGACTATGGTGAACTTGCGCCTGTTCTCTGCGTCCATCGGGTATTCCATCAGACTTCGCAGATGCGGTTCGATTCCGGATCGATGGCGAGCAATCCCTTGTAGAGGCTGCTGTTGCCGAGCCGCTTGGAATCTACGGTCAGGTAATGCTCCTCTTCCCTGGTTTCAAGCCAGTAGATGGCGTCGGAATCGCGCAGGTAGGCGCGCGGCGCGATGAGGGTCCCATGCTCGTCGACAAGTTCGCCACCCAGGAACAGCGGGATGTCGAGTGCCTTGTATATATCGAGCATCACGGACGAACGGCGTTCGTGGATGTCGGCGAGGTCGGGCCTGTCGGTGACCTTGAAGTGGTCGATGCCGTCGATCATCACGATGAGGTCGGGGTGTTCGCGTTGTTCTTCCTTGAGCGTGGCGAGCAGTTCCTTGTTGTCGAACGCGGGCTGGTCTTCCCAGATTTCCAGGCGGTTGTCGCGGACGAATCCCATGATCTTGCGGGTCGCTTCGAGAATCTTCTGGTTTACTAGTTCGTCTTCGTTTTTCTTGCGGACGTCGAGAACGGACTTGCCGATGAGCATCGCGACGAGCCTGTCGAATATCTGGCGGCGCGGTGTCTCGAGGGCGATGTAGATGAGCTTCACGCTCGGGTTGCTCTCGATGAGGTCGAGCGCGAGGCTCGAAAGCAGCGACGTCTTGAGGCCGAACGGGTTCGACGAGACGTAGAAGAGCCCGGACTGGATGCCGTCAATCTTTCGGGTGAACTGCGGGAACGTGTTGAGGAGGTAGCCCACGCATTCGTCGGGCGGGCAGCCCATTGCCGTGTCGTAGTTCTCCTTGATGTCCTGGAGCAGCATGGAACGGCGGTGGGTATGAATCGTGTCCTCTTCGGTCTCGGCGATCAGCTTGAGCAGATGGTCGGCGCCGTAGTTGCGCAGCATCAGGTCGAGCGTCTCGTTTTCGGGCAGCACGATGGACTTGAACTTCAGTCCCTGCGTTTCCGCCATCTTCAGGTACTTCTGGATGCGGAATTCCTGCTCCCTGCGGTTCGGTTCCCTGCGGAGGATGAAGGTCACGGAGTCGGCCCCGCAAGCCTTCAGCTTGTACAGGTGGCTCATCGTGAGTTCCTGGTACATGGTCGAGACTACGCCCGGAATGCCGGCGAGGTCCGCGGTAAGCGCGTCGAACATGCCTTCCACGATGATGGGCTTGTCGTTATCGGGCTGGATGTTGAACGGGATGTCGCCCGGGCCCGATGCATAAGAAATGTAGGGGTTGTGCTCCTCGTCGTTTTCCATGGAGCGTCCGTACACGGAGTGGATGAGCCCCTTGGAATTGCGTGCCGGGATGGTGATGCGCGGCTCGCGGTAGTCTTCGAGGTTGTCGAGGTAGAACGCGACCTGGTGGCGCTCGATGCCCGAAAGCATGCAGTAGCTGTAGAACGGCTCCGGGTCGCCGCTGTAGTAGCCGAGACCGTAGAGCTGGGCCTGGCCGATGCTCCAGCCGCGGCTTTCCAAGAATTCCGCCGAGGACGGGCTCTTGCAGGCGGCCCAGTGGCAGTAGCGCACGAAGTTCTCGAGGACGCGCGACTTCTCGCCGCCGATTTCCTTGATCCAAGGATGTTCGTCGGGATCCGTTTCCTGTTCCTGTTCACGGGTGCCTAAAAACTCGGTAGCCTCGGCGCGAGCGGACTGCTCGTCCAGGCCGTTGAAACGGCTCCTCATCACGAATTCGACGAGGTCGCCTTCGCTCCCGCACTGCAGGCAGCGGTAACGCCAGTAGCCCAGCGCGTCGTAGAAGAACAGCGACGTCTCTTCGGGCGAATGGAACGGACAGCACGAAATTAGATTCCTTCCCCAACGGCTCAGGGGTACACCCAACTGTCTCGGGTGAGTCTTCTTGCGCATGATTCCGGCGTGTTCTTGATCGATGACCATAAAAACCTCTCTCATGGAAAATCTAATAAGAAATTACATAAAACGGATAACGCAGATTCACTATTTATCTAATTTGAAAGCATGATTATACTCGGAATCGACCCCGGCTCCATAACGACGGGCTACGCCTTCCTGAAGGCGGAAAAAGGGAAGGTGGATGTGCTCGAATATGGCGTATTCCATGCGAAGGCGACCCTCCCGGTCGAAGACCGCCTGTTGCAAATCGTGACCGAGCTGGAAGCGCGGCTCGATGTGTACCGCCCTGAAGCGCTCGCCATGGAAGGCGTGTTCTTTGCGAAGAACGCGAAGAGCGCCCTCGTGCTCGGACATATCCGCGGGGCCATCCTCGTCGCATGCCGCCGCCGCGGGATGTTGTTCAGCGAATACCCGCCTAAGATCGTCAAGCAGGCGGTCACGGGCGACGGAAGTGCTGCCAAGGAGCAGGTGGCGAACATGGTGTTCGCGCGGCTGGGTATAGAGCATTCCGACCTTCCGCTCGATGCATCCGATGCGCTCGCGATTGCGTGGACGCATGCGAACCCGGCTCCGCTTTCGGCGGCGCTAGTGGCCCGTGCGGGGAAACCTGTCCACCGCAAGAAAAAGGCCAGCGTTTCGGAATGGAAGGCGCTTGTCGAAAAGATGGGAGGGACTATCCAGTGAGTGCAGAAATCCTTTTGCCCTATGGCCTCGGTTCGCCGGACCTGGTCGAATACCAGAATGGTTACTTTGTTTGTAAAGACGTTTGCGGCGACCTGCAAAAACTTTCGCAGTTGCTGCAACGGAACGGCTTTAGCCTGCGGCTAGAGTCTGCGTACCGCCCGTTCGAAAAGCAGTTGTCTATCTGGAACCGCAAGGCCCGCGGTGAACTTGCACTGCTCGATGATTCCGGCAAACCCATGGAACGCCCGCAGGACGAAGAAGAACTGATGCATGCGATTCTCACCTGGTCGGCCCTTCCCGGTGCGAGCCGCCATCACTTGGGTACCGACATCGACGTGGTCGACGGGAACGCGTGTCCTGAAGGTTACGAGGTGCAGCTCACGCCCGACGAGTGCACGGGAATGTTCGCGAAGTTCCACGAGTTCCTGACGGCGATTTTCGAGTCGCGCGAATCGTTCGGCTTCAACCGCGTGTTCGTTCCCGGCAGGGGAAAAATCAGGCCCGAGGGCTGGCACATCGCGCACCTGCCCACGTCGCGCAGAATGCTGGAAGGCTTTTCTCTGGACACGCTCCGTAGCATATACGAGAAGAGCGATATCGCCTGCAAGGACGCCATCCTCGCCAACCTGCCGCAGCTCGCGGAAGACTACATCTACCCGTATTTTATTTAAAAGATCAGGTGATTAAAAGATAATGTGAAATGTGGAATGAAAGGTGTTACTCTTTTTTCATTTCACATTTTACACTACACATTTCACATTTTTTTTAGCCACTTCGCGAAGTCTTTCCCGTACCTTTCGTAGAGCGCTTCCGGCGACAGGCGCGGCAGTTCCAGCGTAACGCATTCCGGTCTGTTTTGCAGGTCGTCCGCGCGGCCTTCCTTGCACCATGTCCCGAGGCTCCCGGGCGTCGGGTATCCGATGTCGGGCTTCCACGGCAGGCGGAACGTTTCGCACAGGCTTTGCACCAGCGGGCTCTTTTCGGGGGCGTCGATACACCCGATGGGGGCGTGCATCGAGAGACGGACCTCACGTGTACGGGCTCGCTGCTCCAGTTCGATGTCGGGAAGTTGCGGTTCAGGTCGACGCCGTTCGCGTTCGCGCGGGTTCCGAGCGTAATGCCGTCGGGGTTCGCGCACAGCACGAATGCGGTATGTTCCATCATGCATCCGCACAGGCGGAGCGCGCGGCTCAGCAGGAACGTCGTTTCGGGCTCTTCGCCATGGATGCCTGCGATGACCAGCAGGTGGCAGTCACCGTCGCAGGGAATATAACGAAGCGGACATCCCGTTGCGGAACGCCCGTATTCTTTGAAGGGTAAGTGAAGGACTCCGGAGAACATGCGAAAATCCGAACTGTTCTCTATGGCGCCAAGCGTTTACTTTTCGCTTTCGGCCTTTGCCTCTTCGATAATCTTGCTGCGCTGGACGAGGCCGAGTCCAAGACCGATGATGAGGTAGCCGAGTCCGAGGACGAGCAGGTATTCCAGGATGATCATCTTTTCGGAGATGAACATGAAACCGGCGATGTAGGTCAACACGACGAGTACGGCCTGGAAAAGGTTAAGAGCCTTGCTCTTGCGCGGCTGGAGCTTCGGGAGGAACAGCGGGGATACCATCAGGAAGCCCGTAATGAGAAGGACGACGACCGGCAGGTAAATGAGAATGCTGGAGGTGTCGGCGAAGACGTCCTTGTTCTTGAAGAACACGACGAGGATGGCGTTGGCTGCACCGACGAAGGTCGTGGGCACGCCGGAGAAATGGTGATGGTAGCAGTCCGCATCGCAGGCGTTGTACTTGGCGAGGCGCATGGCGGCGCAGAGGACGTAGACCGAGAATCCGACCGCCATCAGGGGAACGTTCGCTTCGAAGAAGGAGGGCGAAAGGGTCTTGTAGGCGAAGAGGATGCTGAATGCGGGGGCGAGGCCGAACGCGATAAGGTCGGCGAGGCTATCGAACTGCGCACCGAATTCCGAACTGGCGTTCACGAGACGTGCAGCAAAACCGTCGAGCTTGTCGAGGAGGACGCTTAGGATGATGAAGTAGGCACCCATGAGGATAGGGTCTTTTGCTGTGAATGCTCCTGTTGTCCAGCAGATGGAAAATGCGCCCAGAAGAAAGTTCAGGCTGGTGAATGCATTCGGCAAAATAAAACGAGTCTTACCCATAAAAATCTCCACTATAAAGTGCTATCGGAAAGATAGATTTTTTATGCTACAGGAGGAGGTTGGGATGGATGAAAATAGTTACTTGTTCCGAGTTCTGAGTTGCTAACATAACAGGTATCAAGATGATTCTTGATACCTGAAAATCTAGTGACCAGTAACTATTGACTAATAACCAATAATCGCACCGCAGGTGCTACTTGACCGGCTGGATTTCCCACAGGGCCTTCACGCCGGCTGCCACGATCAGGTGCTGCGGAGGCGCGTACGGGTTTTCCTCGGTGGGGAAGTTGGTCCAGTGCTTGGTGGAGAACTGGTAGTACTGCGTGGGGCGGTACATGACCGGAAGTACCGGTATGGTCTCCATGAATATCTTGTTCAGTTCGCGGTAGGCGTTCGTGAGTTCTTCTTCGGACGTGATGGTCGGAATCTTCGCGAGCAGCAGGTTCGCGTCGTCGTTCTTGAAGCGGCCCTGGTTCGAGAATGCGTCTTCGCCGACAGGCTTGAGGGCGACGCTTCCCATTACCTGGTCGAAGCGTGTCCACGGGGTCGCTGCCGAAAGTTCCGCGGTCTGCGTCTTCATGGCGAGGTCGAATGTGCAATGGCGCAGGTTCTTGTCCCACTCGCTGTAGTCCACGAAGTTCTGTTCGGCGGTGATGCCGACTTCGCCGAAGGATTCCACGATGACCTTGATGGCGTCTTCCCAGTCGGTCCAGCCCTGCGGGCATTCGATGCTGATGGGGCGGACGGGTTTGCCCTGCTTGTCGAGTAGCTTGCCCTCGGCATTCCAGGTGTAACCGGCTTCGGTGAGGATTTCCTTCGCCTTCTCTGTATTATAAGTGTAACCGTACTTGTCGGCGTCTTCCTTGTTGAAGAAGCGGGCTTCGGGGCCGAACGGCAAGATAAAGCCGGCCTGGATGGCAGGCGTGTAGTTGGAGTTCGCCCTGGACTTGATCTTCTCGAAGTTCACGGAATGCGCGAGCGCCCTGCGGAACGCGGGATCGGTGAACGGCTCGACCTGCTGGTTGATGATGAGCGTCGTGATGGAACCCGGAAGGTGGTAGGGTTCCTCGCGGCTCCAGGCGCGGATGCCGTCCTTGGCCTTGTTCCAGATTTGCGGGAGGAATATCGACGAGACGTCGAGGTATCCCTTTGTCATTGCGCTATTGAAATGATTGTTGCCGTTGTACAGTGAGTGGATAATGTATTTCGGTGCGGGCTGCTTGCCCCCGTGGTTCGCATTGCCCCAGTAGTTGTCGTTCCTCTCGAGTACAATCTTGTCGGGCGAGAATGCCTTCAGGTTGTACGGGCCGGAAACGACCGGCATGGAATCGTTCTTGAATTCCACGACCTTCGCGAAATTGTAGGTCTGGCCATCGCGCGCGGCGGCGATGATGGGTTCGAAAACCGCCTTCGGCAGGATGGATGTCTCCGCAATCGCATTCAGGATTATGAGCGGGTTCCTGTTGTTGCTTGCGAAATTGAAGACGATATTGTTGTTTCCGTCGGCCTTGACCGAGGAAAGGTACTGCCAGTTTCCATGACGCGGGGTAGGAAGAATAGAATCGACGTGGAACGTGAATATGACATCTTCGACGGTCACCGGAGTGCCGTTGTTCCACTTGGCCTTTTCGTCAAGATGAACCGTGATGCTGGAATCCGTCTTGGTGAACGAATCCGCAAGCATGGGTTCGAGTTTGTCAGTAATTTGATTATATGTTACAAGAGTCTCATACATCAGGCGGACATTTCCGTCGATGGGAAAATTCGGGTCGTAATCCAACGGGTTAAACGTCGAAGGAGGAGCCCAATCGAAACCACCAATATAGAGAGTCTCGGAACGCGGGTATTCGGAGTTGTCGGCGACGTTTTTTTCAGAAGATTCGTCTTCGCAAGCAACGAACACCCCCGCAGTAAAGACCAGCGGGAAAGTTAAACTTGTTCGTAATAATTTACCAAATATGCTCATACCATTAAAATTTAGTGAGAATGAATGTTTTTTGCTACTAAATTTTCTTTACAGTAACTCTAAAATGGAATAAACGAATGTTATTTCCAACATTTGTAAGTAAAATTTTTCAAATTGTGATGGAAATCACAAAGAAAAGCCGTAGAGCAAACGCTTCGAAGAAGCGCTATAGAGAGTCCTGTTCATGATGAACGGAGTCCCTGCCCCTCCAGGCGTTTTGAAGCGGTTGACAACGGAGCCGTCCTTGAGTGAAATGGACACGACTTCGTTCCCCTGGTCAATCCACGCGAGCGATCCTGAGATGAAGGGCTTCATGAAGATGGAATTCTTCCCTTGGTATTTCCACAGCGGTGTTCCGGAGGGCGAGTAGAGCATCAGGCTTTGGTCGGCGAGGCCTATCAGGATGCGGTTGCCGTCGTGGGTGGAGGCCGTTTGGAGCGAAACGATGGGGGATTCCATGAGAATCTGGGCCGGTTCGCGCGAAATGTTGCTTGCGCTGTAGAGGTAGATGCGGTTGTTGTCGGTGGCGAGCACTATGGCGGAATCGGCGCGAACGATGTGCGAAATGCCGCCTTGGAGGCGCTGGCTGAATTCGAGCGGCTGGCCGGAATTCTCGACAATATACTTGATTTCGCCTTCCAGGCTCGCGGAGTAAATGGTGGATTCACCCGGGGTGAACAGGAACGGCGACGAGAAAATCTTGCGAGACCAGGCGAGCCTGTTTTCGGACTTGGTTATTTTCAGGAGGAAGCCGTTCCAGGTGGCGATGTAGATGGCCGATGAAGTCTGCTGGATATTGAACGCCTTGCCCGGCAATTGAATCGTCTGCGGCTCGGCTTCCTTGTCGAGATCGTAGATGTAGAGCGCGAATCCCGAGGCGAGCGTGAGCGTGTTTTCTTCGTTGCTCATGACGGGGCTGTCCGTCATCTTGGGAAGGCTCCTTGTCCAGCGTATATCCCCGTTGTCGGCGTTGATGCAGATGAGCTTTTCTGCCGCGGGGTCGATCGTGAATATGTTTTTCCGGTGCCCGAAGAACTGCGGGTACATCGTCTTGGGCGATATGGAAAGGAGGCTTACGAATTTAGCGCCGATGGTCTTGCTGTAACGATTCAGAATGCCATTGCTTGAACGCAGCGTGCTGATGGAGAGCCTTACCGCCTCGCTCCAAGCTTTTTGGCGTTCCCTTTCGCTTCCGCCGGTGGATTCGAGCATGAGCGCCCTGTAGAGCCAGGCTTCGGCGTTGCCGGGTTCCAGCCTGAGCAGCGTGTCGAGAAGCGGGGTGATTTCTTTCCATGCGTGCGCTTCCGCCATGGCGGATGCCTTGAGGGCGAGCAGGTCGGAATGCAGCGCCTTCTTTCCGTAGTAATGCGGGGCGATGCTTACCAGGTGTGAATCGTCGAAAATGAGGTAGATGCCGTTTTCGGTGTGGATGGGCGGCGCCGTGATGGGGCGCGCGAAATTGAAATGCCAGAGCGGAAGGAGCAGCGTGTCGACCGCGATGAGGTCGCCTTCGTTGGTGAACAGCCCGAGCGTGCCGAGGGCGAGCGGGTGCATGGCGATGGCGTCACTGCGGATGATGTTTACCACCATGCCGGATTTCTTTTCGAGAAGGGAAATCCTGCCGGAGGCTTCGAGTACGGCGATTCGACCGTTGAACGAGAGAATTTCTTCCGCGTTGCTGAATTGCATTTTCCAGCGCGGGCTCGTGCTGATTTTGGGCTGGTAGCAGTAGAGGTAATTGCCCGAAAGGAGCAGGATGTCTTTTCCGTCGATAATGACTTTCTGGATGGCGTCGAAATGCGAAATAGCATACGATTCGCTGCCGTCTTCGGAGGAAATGAAATGCAGGGCGTTGTCGGTGCAGTTCAGTATATAGTGCCCTGTCGTGGAGTAGTAGCCTTCGATATGGCAGCCGTTGTAGGTCTCCTTGAGCTGCGTGACGATGCCCTTCTTGTCGAGAAGGGTGAGTGTGTGTCCGCTCTGGGCTATGGCGTTGTCCCCCCTGGAGTAGAATTCGGTTGTCGCGGCGATTGCGTATGTTTTCGAAGGTTGCTTGCTGTTGTGTGGCTTGTAGAACAGGCTGTCCCTGGTGAAGGGCTGGTACCAGATGCCCGACGCGTCGATGCTCAGGATATCGGACTTTTCGGGAATCCCGGCGTGTACGTTGATGACGGTGTCGGCGAGGACCTTCTTGATGCTGCCGCTGTTGAGCAGGATATACGAGGGTTCCCCTTTGAATACCTTCCTGATGGGGGAGCGGAGGGTAATCTTTTTCTTGATGAGGGTCTCGTTCGTGTTGCTTGTGGCGGCTTCTCTTTCCGATAGCCAGTACGCCTTGTTGATTTCCTTTGTCGAACTGAGGCTCTGCTGGTAGTAGAAATTCGCGGAGGCGTTGTTGCCGGCGAGTTCC
Organism: Fibrobacter succinogenes; assembly: GCA_902771595.1. GTDB lineage: Bacteria > Fibrobacterota > Fibrobacteria > Fibrobacterales > Fibrobacteraceae > Fibrobacter > Fibrobacter succinogenes_C. The sequence continues at coordinate 19,936 of CACXXH010000038.1, forward strand.
TTGATTTTGCCCAGATAGAAGAAGGCTTTTTCCTTGTCTTCGCGGTCGCCCTGCGCGGTGACTTTTTCGAGGAGGCGCGTGGCCTTGGCCGTCTCGCCCTTCATCTCGAATTCATAGATGGCTTCCTGGATGGTCGAGTTCATCTTTTCGGCATGTGCGAAAACGCTGCAAAGGCACAGGAGGGCGAGGACTGATTTCGCCTTCCACGATGCGGATGCCGCGTTTTTGTTTTGGTGCCGGATGAACATGCGCTAGATTCCTATGCGTCGAACTTGTAGCCCGCTCCGCGGATGGAAACGATGATTTTGGGGTTGGTCTGGTCGTCTTCGAGCTTTTTGCGGAGGTTCACGATGTGGTTGTCGATGGTGCGCGTCGAAGGCATGTTGTCGGGGGTGTAGCCCCAGATGTCGGTGAGCAGGTCTTCGCGCAGCACGACTTCGCCGCGGTGCTGCCAGAAGTACTTGAGGATCTGGAATTCGCGGGCCGAGAGTTCCAGCGGTTCGCCGTTCTTCGTCGCTTCGTATTTCTTGAAATCCAGGTGGATGTCCGCGAAGTCGATGGCGTCCTGGTTCTGTACGGGTTCCGGCGCTACGACGGTTTCGGTACGGCGGAGGAAAGCCTTCACGCGGGCGAGCAGCTCGAGGATGGAGAACGGCTTGGTGACGTAGTCGTCGGCGCCCATCTCGAGGCCTGCGACCTTGCTCGTCTCTTCGGTCTTCGCCGTGAGCATGATGATGAAGCATTCCGGGTGCTTCTTGCGGATGATGCGGCAGACTTCGAACCCGCTCTTCTTCGGAATCATCAAGTCGAGAATGACCAGATGCGGAAGGAACGAGTCCGCCTTCGCGACGGCTTCTTCACCATCGGCGGCTGTTTCGACGATGTAGTTTTCGAGCTCGAAGTTATCCTGGAGCCCGAGCCGGATGATTTCTTCGTCTTCGACAATGAGTATTTTGTGCTGCATATCAGTCCACCTTCTTGAATCTAACCGTAAATGTTGAACCCTTCCCGAGTTTGCTCGAAAGCGAAATGGTCGCCTTGTGCGTTTCCGCCACCCTCTTCACGATGGCAAGCCCGAGTCCGGAGCCCTTCGTGCTGCGAGTCATTTCGTCGCCCACCCTGTAGAAGTCATTAAATATATTCTTTTGTTCCGAAGAATCGATGCCGATTCCCGTATCCGCCACCGAAAATACAGTCCTGTCTTCTTCGGTGTACACGCTGATGGTGATTTCGCCGGGGGCGTTCGTGTACTTGATGGCGTTTTCGATAAGGTTCTGCGCGAGGCTGTAGAGGGCCGTGTAGTCGCCCATCACGTAGGCGCCCGGCTCGAATCGCGTATGGAATTCCAATCCCTTCTCGACACCGATGTCTTCGACCGCGTCGAATACCTTGCGCGCGCATACAGAAAAGTCGAGCTTTTCCCACTTGAAGGCGCCCGTCCCGTGTTCCATGCGCGTGTAGTTGAGGATGGCGCCGATGAGGTTCTCGAGCCTTGTCGCTTCCTTGCCGATGAGCCCGGAATATTCCTGGACCTTTTCCACCTTGGCGACGCGCCCGCGGGCCATCATCTCGGCGAACATCTTGATGGAAGTGAGCGGGGTCTTGAGTTCGTGCGATACGCTCGAAAGGAAGTTCGCCTTCATGGCGAGCAGCCTGCGTTCTTGCACGATAAAGCGGAACATGAAGAACGAGCCGAAGATGACCGTGATGAGCGAGAAAAGCAACAGCCCGTACATGAGGAACATCCTCTGGCGGGATTCCTTGCGGATTTCACTGATGTCTTTTTCGTAGAGCGAGAATTCCCATGCGAATGCTTCGGAAATGCGGGATTGCGATAGCACGTTGGAACTGTCGGGAATGCTTCCGACGAGGACGGAATCACGCTCGTCTACGATGGAGTACGGGACGTTTTTCCAGCGTTGGGAAACATTCTTCACCTTTTCGAGAAGCCTTGCGCGGTAGGCCTCCTCGTCTATCTTTGCGATGACAATCTGGTTTCCGGAAAGGTACGGGTAGCCCATCTTGAACAAGGTAATGCCGTCATCATTCTTGTAGACGATGCCATCCTTTGTCGAAAATTCGTTTTCCAGGAGTTCTTCGAAATTCTTGCGGTACTTGGAAAGGAGCTCCATGTACCCGAGCTGGCGGTTGAAGTTGGCTCGCAGGTTCCAGAACGATTCGCGCTTTTCCTGGGACAGGTCCTCGAATGAAAGGATTTGCGAGAACGCGGTTTCGAAAAAGAACTTGGCGGAAGGAATGTCCTCGATGCTTTCGCTCTGCAGGAACTGGTTCAGCACGGAAAGGCTGTAGTCTTCGGCTTCGGCGTGCTTCTTTTGCTTCACGAGGATTTCGAAGTGCAGCAGGTTCACGGAATGCGTGATGTCCGCGTGGAGGTAACCCTGCAGGTGCGGGTGGCTTTCGAGAACTTTAAGCCACTTGAGCGCGTCGTTGTAGTTCTTTTCCTTGTAGCAGAGACGTATGAGCCCGAGGATGTTCAACACCTGCTCGTTGCGGGTCTCGAAGGGGGCAACGCTCTTCATGAGTCGCGGCATGTAGCTTTCGACATTGCCGGAATCCTGTTCGGCATAGAACAGCCTCTGTTCGAGCGGAGTCGCGACGATTGCGGAAAAGTCGTGCGTGTTGTAGAAGTGCTTTGACGAAATGTCGGGGTAGACCAAGCTCCCGTTGTTGTACAAAAAAATGGCTTCGATGCCCGAGACGTCCTTGAAGGAGGCGGCGTTGCCGAATTCGAGCAGGCTGCGCGGTTGTTCGTAGAGGAACAGCGAGGCTGCTTTCGTCTCTTGGTAAATCTTTTCCTGTTCCCTGGTGATGGCGTCTTCGATATCTTTCTGGAGTGCTGCCTGGTTCTCGTCGAAGTTCTTCTGGGCGAGGAACATCTCGTTCTGGATGTTGCGGAAACCGAGGAACGAGAGGATGGCCGTAGGCATGATGATGCCGCCTACGAACACGAGGATGAGAATCAGGTTGCCTTTTGAAAAGCGCATCGTCACCCCGCGTTATAGGGGGAGACTGGCCGAAATGCTTGGGAACAGCAGCACAAGGACGCTGCTCGCCATGAGCAGCATTACCAGTGAAAGGGCGAGCCCGGTTGTAATGAGTAGCGCTTTGGTCACTTGACGATGTTTGCCTTGTGGGTTACGGAAACACGGTGTCCGGTTTCAATACGGCGGTTGTTGGAATAAGCTTCGCGGACGAGGACTGCCGATTCGTTGTTGGAGGCGCGCGCTATGATTCCGCGGCCGAGCAGGCGCGGGGGTATCGCGGCATCGGACTTGTCTTCTTCCCAAATGGCGATAGCGTCGCCAGTTTCGTAGCCCTGGCTTGCACCCTTGTTGATGAGTACGTAGGAGTAGCTCCCGATAATGAGCATCGGGTCCATCGCATAGCGGATTTGGGCCATCGAGTCGATGTTCGATTCGGTGACGTTGTCGTAGCCGGTCACGTTGATTGGGTCGATCGGATGCTTGAGGCGAGCCTTGGACTGGTTAATCTTGATTTCGCGGAAGCTCTGCATGATAATCGCGCGCGAAAGCGTGTCACCGATTGCGGTAATCTTGGCCACACCCGAAAGCTTGAGAAGCGCGAACTTGTCGAAGCTGCGCCCGCGGTTCGACGGGACTTCGATGGCCTTCGCGTCAAGAAGTTCCACGAGGTCGCCCTTCTTCAGGCCAGGATTGGTCTTCTTGCCGACTCCGACGACGATTTCCATTTCGGGAATGTGGAGGATGGGTTCCTTCTTTTCGCCGGAACGAACGGAGATGAAGTTGCTGTCCTTTTTCAGGGAATCGAGCGTGTAGATTTCGGGGGCGAGAATCTGGTAGTAACCGTTGAAAATCTTCGGCGCGGGGCGCTTCTTGTAGTAGTAGGAATCTTCTTCCTGCTTCTTTTTCTTGTTCTTCTTGTCCTTGTCGCGCAGGTTCCCGAGCATGTTCTCGAATTCACCGCTGCGTTCGTCCATTTCGTCGCAGCCGGCGCTGTTGACCATGTAGCCGCGTCCCTTGGGGAGGTTCGAGTCGGCGACGGCGGCCTTGCAGGGGTATTTCTTCTTGTCGGCGGGAATCACCATCACGTGTTCGTCACGGATGGAATCGCCGAGGTAGATGGAGTCGCCGGGATAAATCCAGTGCGGGTCCTGGATGTGCCTGTTGTTTTCCCAGAGGTCGGGCCAGGCAAACGGGTCGTGCAGGTATTCGTCGCTCAGGTCCCAGAGGGTATCACCTTCCTTGACCACGTAGGCGGAGGCAATCAGGGCCGATAGACCGAGGGTGATGGTCGCACACTTGAAAAACTTCATACAGAACCTTGTAACCCTTTGAATGAAAACGAGTTAACTGCTTATAATTTAATCTTTTCTTTTACGGGGTGGCTACTTTTTTTGCACGAAATGCGGGATATCGCCCTGTTTTTTGCGGAAAACTTGCTCCCTGGGACGTTCGACCTTGAGGTTCCTGCTGTTTTTGGCTGCAAAACCGCCCAAAACGCCAACCCTGTCGGGGACGAAGAGCATCAGCAGGTCGAATTTTCCCGTACCGGGCTCGAGATACAGGGGGATGTTCTTGCGGAGCATGTAGCCTTCGGCACGGAACCGCTTGACGTATTTCCCTGCGGATTCGAGGTCGCCCGCCTGCAGGACGATGCGCTCGGGGCGCGCTCCGGCGATGGCCTGGATCTGTTCTGCGTTCAGGGGTTCTTCCACCGGGACGTTCAGGTAGAATGTCCAGCGGCCCTCATTGTCTTTGTGGGAGAAGAACTTCTCGAGGAACGCGGCTTCGAGATGCCCGCGGTGGAACTTGAGCGAGCCTCCTGCGAGGTTGCGGGAATTCATTTTCGAGGACTCCATCGCGGATTCGCGGCAGTCGAGGGTGTCGACCTGGTCGAAATCCTGGGCGAGGCTGGATGCCACGAAGCTAGGCCCGCAGTAGAATTCAAAGAACTTGTCGCCCGCGGCCGGGTGGATGGCGTCGCGGATGCGCTCGGGAAGTTCAATCCATGCGTCCTTGATTCTCGGGGACCAGTCGAGCACGTGCATCGAAAAGCCCGTGCCCGCGATGGGCATGAACGCGCTTCCGAAAATGCCGCGCATGTCGACGCGCATCTTGAGCTGTGCGGCGGGGTCGAATATGTGGTTCGGCGTGCACTGGATCTGGTGGCAGCTGATGACCTGCGGGTAGTTGTGCTGGATGAACTCGACGAGGGTCTTGATTTCGTGGCCGGAGTTCTTGCCGTGCACGTTTGCCTGCACGAGAAGAGCGAACCTCCCGTCACCGGTGGCGCGGAACCATATCTGGCGGAGCGCCTTCTTGATGGTGCGGAGGTGATCCTTGTGCAGCTGGTCGAAAATTCCCTGTACGGGCTCGGGCGGCTCCATTCCTTTGGCGGGGGCGTCGAGCACGAGCGTCTCGTGACCGTTCACGAGCTTGTTTATGATGCGCCAGTCGCTGTGTTCGCTTACGGCGTCGCGCGTGAACCAGGCCTGGATTTTACCGGGAACGCGTTCGTTCTCGGCCCATGCGGCGAGCTGCTGCTTGAGGTCTTCGAAACTGGCGGCCCTTGCCTTTGCCGGAGCGGGCTTTGCGGGTGCGGCCTTCTGACCTTGCCTTGAATTGTTCTGCCTGGCCTGCTGGCCGGAAGCTGCCTTGCTTGAAGACGCATGGAATCTGCCGGCGACCAACTTCTTCGGGGCGCGGCCGGCGGTTGTATTCTTTCTTGTGTTCTTGAACATCTGTTATTACTCTTGAGGGGCTTGCTACACGAAGAAGCGCGGATAAATCCAGGAGCATTCTCTGGCAAGCATTTTCGGGAATTCGCGGAATGTCCCGTTTATCTGGAAAAGGTTCAGGCCACCTTCCACCGGCGAGAGCGAGATGACGCTGTCGGCGCGGGATTGGAGGTAGGGGTATTCGTCGTTGTTGCATGCGGTCACGACGGCGCAACCGGTAAGTGCGATGATGGTGTCGACCATCTGCATCAAAATCTGGTGCGGCGAGCCTGTGAGTCGCATGGACTTCGGGTTGTGGAGCACGGCGGATATCGGGTCGATGACCACCACGCGGTAGTCGTGGTTCTCGAGCTTTTTCGCACCTTCGATGCGCTTTGCGATGAGCTGCGCCGTCTCGAGCGGGGAGAGCGCTGTTCCGCGCAGGTTCAAGAAACCGAACTTGGGCGTACTCGCGTTGAGCCCGCGCTTGTTGCCGAGCAGGTGGAGTCTGTTCAGGAACACGGACTTCGTGAGCTCGAAGTTGATGAACAGCACGTCGTTCGAGGAGGTCGCGTTGCCGAACCATTCTTCGCCGTAGCAAATGGAAAGGGCCATGTCCATGAGGGCAAGCGACTTGCCGCTCTTGGGCGGTGCCTGGAACAGGAAGAATTCGCCTGCGCGCAGCATGTTCTCGATGATGCTCGCGTCTTTCTTGGGCGGTTCCTCGCTGTCGCTGGCAAGTTCGATGAGCGGCTTGCCGTCGAGGGAGTATTCCACCCACTCCTTCCATTCCTTGAAGTTCTTCGCGCCCTGTTCCGTGGCGATGAGGTACTGCTGCTTGCCACCGCGGAGCACGCCCGGCATGCGAGCCATGAAGCTCGGGCTTTTGTTGGCGGAATCAATCTTGAAGCCCTGGGAATCGAGTGTCTTGAACAGGAAATCGATGCGCTCGTCGTATTCTTCGCGGTCGGCGGCGCCGATCTTCACCCAGGCCTGCACGGAGTTCGCGCCCGTGTTCACGAGGGCGGCGCAGGGGAGGTTCAAAGCCTTGTAGTAGGCGAGCTGTTTTGCCAGCGACATTTTCGGGTTGTCGATGACCGCATAGCGGTAGCGCCAACTGTCGTCGGTGGCATCCGGTCCGCCTTTCGCCGCGTTCACGCATATGAGCGCGCCGTCCTGGCAGTCCAGGCTCTTCATGATTTTCTTGATGGTGTCGTCGCGGTCGACGATATTCGAAACCAGTTCGGTGGTCGCCGTGGGCGTGTCCGAAATCTTGAACTCGATGGTCTCGTCCTTTTCGAACGCTACTTCGAGGAGCTTCGCGAGGTCCTTTCTCCAATCGGCTGCGGGCCAGGGAATGGAAAGGGCTTCCGGGTCAATCTTGAAGTTCTGCAGGAGTTCCATCGACTGCGTGTCGAGGCCGAGCGCGAGCATCTGCTCCATCGAAATCATTCCGGTGGGGAGCGGCGAGATAATCGTGGGCTTCGGCATGGCTTCCACTACGGGCGCCTGTCCTGCGGGTGCGGGCGCCACCGGAGCTTCCTGACGGACTTCTTCGCGTTCGCTGGAGCGCTTCTCCGAAGAGAACGCCCTGCGCAAGACCTGTTCGACTTCGTCCGGGGAGAGGCCTTCGTCCCGGGCCTTTCCGCCCAGCTGGAAACTCGCGTCCATGAAGGTCCAGCCCTCTTCCTTTGCGGCTTCGCCCGCCTTGTAGAGCTCGCTCTTCAGGTCGTTCGGGTTGAACTTTGTCTTGAGGAACAGGTTGATGACTTTTCTTGCGCTTTCCATAAGAGACCTCTGTTCTGTTTATGGTTTCAAGATAATTTTATCAGGCGCTTCCCGTCTAGGGGGTCTTGATGCGGAGCCTCGCAAATTCGTAAAGTCCGAGGGAAAGGGCTACGGATGCGTTGTAGGAATGGGCTTCGGGCATCATCGGGATGCGCAGCACTGCGTCGCACTGCTTCTTGATGAACGGCGGGAGGCCCACGTCTTCGCCGCCGACCGCGATTACGGCCTGTTCCGAGAACTTGAAATCGGCGAGGTTCGTCTCGGTGTCGGCGTCGAGCCCGAGAATCTGGTATCCGGCCATCTTGAGTTCACCGACGGCGGCCTCGAGGTTGTCGGGGCGGCATACGCGCATCTTTTCGAGGGCGCCGGCGGACGTGCGGGCGACGCTCGGGGTAATGCCGCACATTCCCTTCGCGGGAATCAGGAACAGGTCGACTCCCAGCGCGAGGCAGCTGCGGATGCAGGCGCCGAGGTTGCGCGGGTCTTCGATGTTTGTCGCTACGGCGATAAGCTTCTTTTCGCCCTTTTCCTTTGCCTGGAAGAGTTCTTCGCGCACGTCCATCCAGTTCAGGAGTTCCTTCTCGTTCATCAGGGCGACCACGCCCTGGTTCGGGCGGGCGTAGCTGTCGAGGATCTTGGAGTCTACCTGCTGCACGTGCACGTGCGAGCGCTTGGCGAGTTTCTGCAGTTCGTAGAGCTTGGGGTTGCCCGACTGGTGCATGAAGAGAACGCGGTGGACCTTCAGCGGTTCCTTGGTCAGGAGTTCGGTGACTTCCTTGATACCGCCGACGGCGACCTGCGGTTGCGAGTCGGCATCACCCATCGCGGTGATGACCTTGTCCGGTGCGGGGCGCCTGTTTTCGAAACGGTTATCAAACCTGTTTTCGGTGCGGCCTTCGCCCCTGTTGTCGAATCTCTTTTCGAACCGGCGTTCGTGTCCGAATCCTTGCCTGCGGTCGCTGCTGAAACCGCGACGGTTGCCGTCATTGTTGAATGCCATTGGATAGCTCCGTATTTATGTTGTTTTAAGTGTCCGGTAGCCTCTAGTACAGTTCCTTGCAGGCGATGACGACATCCATCTTGATGTCGGTTTCCTTCTGTGCTAGGGGTTCCTTTGAAATCTGTGCCGGCGTGGCGATGCCCGCCCTGTAAGCTCTGGGGTACTTGGCGAGGAACCTGTCGTAGTAGCCCTTCCCGTGGCCGACGCGGCAGCCGTCCCAGTTGAACTTCACGCCGGGGACGAGGAACACGGGAATGTCGCCTTCGAACTTTTCGAGGCCCTCGCGGGGTTCCATGATGCCGAAATGACCCTTGACCAGGTCCTTGCGCAAGTTGCTTACTTTGTAAAAATTCATGATGCCCTCGCCCTCGCAGCGCGGGAGCAGCAGGCGGCCTTCAATGGCCAGTTCCTGGATGATGGGCTTGATGTTGGGTTCGCCCTTGACGGGGTAGAACGCCGCGATGTTGCGGGCGTCCCTGTATCCGGGAATCTCGTGTATCTCGGTCCAGGGGTCCTTGATGACGTCTTCACCCCTTTTTTCGCGACGCTTTTTCAGGACGAGCTCCACGATGGGGCTACTCCCGAAAACAAGCATGACCAGGATGCAGATGGCGATTGCTGGTAGCATGCTCATGGGCTAGTCCTCGCCGATTCGTTTTGCCGTAGGGAGCTTTTCGCGGAGGATGCGGTTCCAGATATTCTTCTGCCAGTTCATCAGGTGCGCTTCGGCATAGCGTTCTTCCCAGGCCATGCATCCCGGTGCGGCAAGCCAGATGAGCTGCGCCCTGTTCGCGAGGAGCGACGGGTCGAGGTGTTCCTTCTCTGCTTCTTCGTCGCGCCAGAACTTGAGGGCGGCGAGCAGTTCGGAATGGGGGACTACCGGTGGAGGCGGGGCCTTCGGCAGGCGTTCGGGCCATTCGCATTCCGGTGTAGAAACTGCCGCCTGCAGCATTTCCTTGAAGGATTCCAGGCGCTCGTCTCGGAAGTTCCTCGGGAGCTTGGGAAGGTGTTCCACCTTCACGTCGGGGAAATGGGCCTGCGCCGCGCGCACGATGGCGAGCATGAGTTCCGCGGGCATGACCTTGTAGGGAGGCCTGTCCATGAGTTCGGCCTGCTTTTCGCGCCATTCCCAGAGGTGTTTCAAAATGTTGAGCCCGCAGGGATTGAATAGGCTGGAGCCGGTGAGCCGCCAGTGCTCGCGCGTCTTTTCGCTGGGCATCTTGGCATGCTCAATCAGGGCCTGGCACTGTTCCATGAGCCAGTCGAGGCGGCCGGCCGCGATGAGCTTTTCCGAAAGGATGGCGCACAGTTCGTGCAGGTAGAAAGTATCGTGGATGGCGTATTCGCACATCTCGAGCGGCAGGGGCCTTATGGTCCAGTCGGCGCGCTGGTTTTCCTTTTTCAGTTCGTCACCGAAGTACTCCCGCACGAGGTCGGCAAGGCCGAGGTGTTCCTCACCTAAAAACTTCGCGGCAAGCATCGTGTCGAAAATATTTTTCGGCGAGAACCCGTAGGTCTGCCACAGGAGCCGCAGGTCGTAGTCCGCGCCGTGGAAGATGACGGTCTGCATGGCGCGTGTCTTGAACAGCGGCGAAATGTCTGTATCGCACAGCGGGTCTACAATATAGTGGTGTTCACCGATAGTAATCTGGATAAGGCAGAGCCGCGCGACATAGTGATGCATGGAGTCGGCTTCAGTATCGACTGCTGCCATGTCGTACTGTTCGAGATCCGCCAGCAGGTTGGCCAGGGATTCTTCATTGTCGACAAGGATATATTTCTCGTTTTGCATCATTTCCGGTAAATTTAAATAAATAACTGGGGAGGTGGACATCCAACTGTGGACAAAGCATTCTGTTTTCTATATTTGCGCCCATGAAAAAGATTTCCCTTACGGGCATCAAGCCCACCGGCACTCCTCACCTGGGTAACTACCTCGGTGCAATTCGTCCCGCCCTCGAACTTTCGAAGACTTACGACACGGTCTACTTCATCGCGGACTACCACGCACTCACTACCGTGCAGAACGGCGCCGAGATGCGCGCGAACATTTACAAGATTGCCGCTACCTGGCTTGCTCTCGGTTTGAACCCCGAAGAAGGCCTGTTCTACAAGCAGAGCGACATTCCCGAGATTTTCGAACTCAGCTGGGCTTTGAGCTGTTTTACGCCGAAGGGATTCATGAACCGCGCCCACGCTTACAAGGACAAGGTCGCGAAGAACGAAGCCGCCGGTGAAGATCCGGATGCGAACGTGAACATGGGCCTCTACTGCTACCCGTGCCTGATGGACGCCGACATCCTCATGTTCAGCGCCGACATCGTGCCCGTGGGCAAGGACCAGAAGCAGCATGTGGAATTCGCCCGCGACATCGCCATCAAGTTCAACAAGCATTTTGGCGAAGACGTCTTCACGATTCCCGAACCCGTGTTCCAGGAAACGACCGGCATCATTCCGGGTCTTGACGGCCGCAAGATGAGCAAGTCCTACGACAACGTCATTGACATCTTCCTCGAGAGCAAGGCCTTGAAGAAGAAGATCGGCAAGATTGTCACGAACTCTCAGGGCATCGAGGAACCGAAGGATCCCGATACCTGCAACGTGTTTAAGTTGTACAAACTCTTCGCCACTCCGGAACAGACCGAGGCTCTCGCTGCCCGCTACCGCGCCGGCGGCATGGGCTGGGGCCACGCGAAGCAGGAACTCCAGAACGTTCTCGAAGAACACCTGGGCGCTGCCCGCGAGAAGTACTTCTACCTGCTGAACCACACCGAGGAAATCGACAAGATTCTCGCGTACGGCAAGGAGAAGGCCCGCGTGAAGTCCAAGGCGATGATGGAAAAGGTACGTAGCCTGTTGGGAACTTACTAGTCGTTTCTAGACGAATTGTCGAAAATATTTTAGACAAAAAAAAGGCCGCAGAAATGCGGTCTTTTTTTGAAAAAAACGATTTTCAGAGAAGCGTGCTAGACAAGGCGCGAGGCCTCGTAGCGTACTAAAAGGTACGTGAGAGGCCGAACAACGCTGTATAGTGAAGCTTATCGGGAAAACGGCGGCATGACCTGCCAGAGAACTGCTTTATGCGCATGCAGGCGGTTTTCCGCTTCCTCGAAGCTCATGTTCACGTCGAAGTTGTCCATCACGGAGTCCGTGATTTCTTCGCCGCGGTGAGCGGGCAGGCAGTGGCTGACCTTGCAGTGGGCCGGAGCGAGCTTCAAGAGTTCGTCGTTGATCTGGAACGGCAAGAAGTGAGACTGCTTCGTGGCCTTTTCGCCTTCCTGGCCCATGGAGACCCACACGTCGCTATAGAGGATGTCGGCGTCCTTGACGGCTTCCTTCGGGTCGTTGAACACACGGTACTGGCAGCCGTGCTTCTTGAGGCCGGCGGCAGCTTCTTCGACCACGTTCTTCGGCTGTTCGAAACCCTTGGGGCAGGCGAGCGTGAAGTTCATGCCCACCTTGGAGGCGAGTGCGAGGAACGAATTTGCGACGTTGTTGCCGTCACCGATGAAGGCAACGGTCTTCGGCTTGCCATCGGCGTTCTTGAAACCGCCGAGGTTTTCGGTAATCATCTGCGCGAATGCGATTGCCTGGCAGGGGTGGCAGTCGTCGGTCAGGGCGTTCACTACGGGCACGCTACCGTATTCGGCGAGTTCTTCCACGAGCTGCTGCTTGAAGCAACGGACGACGATGGCGTTCACCCAGCGGGAGAGGCAGCGGGCGACATCCTTCACGCTTTCGCGCTTGCCGAGCCCGATGGAATCCGGGGCGAGCAGCACGGCGTGTCCGCCAAGCTGGTTCATGCCTACCTGGAAGGTAGTGATGGTTCGCAGGGAGGGCTTCTCGAAGAACATGGCGATGTTCTGGCCGTGCAGACGGTCGGACACCTTGCCTGCGTGGACCTCTTTCTTGAGGCGCGAGGCAATTTCGATGGTTTCCAGGATCTTTTCTTCGCTCCAGTCCATGAGACGGAGGAAATGCTTGTTGCGATCGATCATCTTCAGTCCTTTGGGCAAGCCCTTTAATGAAAAAAACTAAAAAACGGAGTTTTTTCACTCCGTCTTTAGGAAATCACAAGAAAATGCTAACGGATATTAGCGAAGTTTCTTTTTGTGACGGTCACGACGACGGCGCTTTTTACGCTTGTGAGTCGCAATCTTCCTGCGCTTTCTTTTCTTTCCGCAAGGCATGTTGTATCTCCGTTAAGGGTTAAACTTAAAAATGTGCACCCAAATAGAGAAATTTTTTGCCGTTTTGTCAAGGGACGACTATAAAAAGGGACTTTTTGCGGGGAGTTTTGGCCCTATTTAATATATATTGGGAAACGTGGTGTTAAGGAATAGAAAAATTATGATAGCAGCGATATTCCTTTCCATCCTTTTCTTATTTGGAGATTGCGGAGTGCTGTTCATTAGCCAGAAAAGTTTCGGTCGCCTTCCCGAGGGCGAAAGGCTTGAACGCATATCGAAGTCCCCGAATTACAAAGACAGGCACTTCGTGAACTTGGAACCCACCACGATGATGGGCGGGGAAAAGAGCAAATTCCAGATATGGCGGGATTTCCTGTTCGGCAGCGGAGACGACGTGGTGAGGGTTCCCGATTCCATGCAGGTCATCCGTACGGACCTGAAGGCGCTGCCGGACGACCGGGACTGGATCATGTGGTTCGGGCACTCGAGCTACCTGATGAACCTTTCCGGGAAGAAGGTCCTTGTGGATCCCATCCTCTATTCCGGCTCGCCGGTGGGGTTCGCGAACAAGATGTTCAAGGGGACCGATGTCTACAAGCCCGTGGATTTCCCGGATATCGATTTCCTCGTGATAAGCCATGACCATTGGGACCACCTGGATTACGAAGCTGTACGGGAACTGGAACCTCGCGTGAAGAGGGTGATTTGCCCGCTCGGCGTGGGCTCGCATTTTGAATACTGGGGCTATCCCGAGGACAAACTGGTGGAACTGGACTGGTGGGAGCGGTCGACGCAGAAACTGTCCGCTGTTGCGCCCGGCTTTACCGTGACTGCCACTCCGGCAAGGCATTTTTCGGGTCGAGACCTGCGCCAGAACAAGACCTTGTGGGCGTCGTTCGTGCTGAAAACCCCGAAGCGTACGGTATGGATTGGCGGAGACACCGGATACGGCAAGCATTTTGCGATGATAGGCGAAAGGTTCCCGGGAATAGACCTAGCCATCCTGGAAAACGGCCAGTACAACAAGGACTGGGAGTTCGTGCATACCATGCCCGAGTTCCTGGGGAAGGCTATGAGCGATTTGAAGGCGAACCGCTACCTTACGGTCCATCATTCCCGGTTCTGCCTTTCTACGCACGATTACCGTGAGCCTCTCGAAAATGCGAAGCGGGCTGCCGAAGAATCCGGGAAGCCCGTCCTGATGCCGCAAATGGGCGAAGTCCTTTACTTGGAATAATTGGGAAGCCTACGCTTCGGTAACGAGATCCATCGCGCTCCGGATAAGTGCCGCGGCCCCGCCGAACTGTGCGGCTCGCGGGGCGTTATTGCTGAGCATCTGGCGGTACTTGCGGGCGCCGGGGAGTCCGGTGAATAGCCCGTATAGGTGGCGGACGAGGATTGTCGCGGGGCAGCCTTCGGCGGTCTGTTTCTCCACGTAGGGGAGGTAGGCCTCGAGCAATGCCTTGCGGGTGGCGGGCCGCGCCTTGCCTGCAATGATATCTGCGGGATTGTCGCTCTCGGGGCGGACGTCTTTAAAAATTCTTTCGTCGGCATTGCGCAGGAACCACGGGTTCTCGTACGCTTCGCGCCCGACCATCACGCCGTCCAGGTCCTGTAGTTGCTCTTCCACCTGGTCGAGAGTCTTGATGCCGCCGTTGATGCTGATGTTCAGGTCTGGCATCTCCGCCTTCAGGCGGTGCACGAAATCGTAATGCAGCGGCGGGACTTCGCGGTTTTCCTTGGGCGATAGCCCTTGGAGCCAAGCCTTGCGGGCGTGGATAATGAATATGCGGCAACCGGCGTCTTTGATAGTTTGTATAAAATCGGTGAAAAACTCCCAGCTGTCGAACTCGTCGACTCCGATGCGGCACTTGATGGATACGGGAATGCTAACAGCGTCTTGCATGGCCTTGAAGCAGTCGGCCACAAGGTCTTTGCTCTTCATGAGGCATGCGCCGAAGTTCCCGTTCTGCACGCGGTCCGAAGGGCAACCGCAATTGAGGTTCACTTCCTGGAAACCGGCGGCTTCCACGAGCTTGGATGCCTGTGCGAGGTCGGCCGGGTTGCTGCCCCCGAGTTGGAGGACGGCGGGGTACTCGAAAGGCTCGTGCCCGAGGAACTGTTCGGTATTCTCGCAGTGCAACAGCGCGTGCGATACCACCATCTCGCTGTAGAGCAGGATGTTCCGCGAAAGCAGGCGCAGGAAGTAGCGCTCGTGGCGATCGGTGCAGTCGAGCATCGGCGCTATGGATAGGCGGCGGGAGAGGTCCAGGTTCATGCGGTCAAATGTAGAAAAAAGGATACTTGCGGCCACGGTCGGCATGATAAAGGGGCCCTATTTGGTAATTTCTAATAAAATAAATCATTCGTGTTACTTTTGTTGTAATGTTTGAATATATTTAGTGGAGTAATATTTTTCAAAAAAAAGCGGAGATAAAAAATGACAATGGATGAATTTCAGAAATACAGGAAAATCAAACGCTTGGTGGACCGCTCGTATTTTGATGAAGCAGAACGCAAGGATGTGTGGCTTTCTCTTCGGCAACTGTTGTTGCGTGACAATGAACTTGAGTTCTGGCCGGAGCCGATGGAAATCTTTTCGCAGATCCTGGTTTCGGGAAAACCTCTTTGCCATATGGATATCCCTGTGGATGCGGGCGAGAGCATATCGTTTTCCGATTTGTTAGACAATCCTCTTGTGAGTTTCCCTTTTACGTATACCATGCTTCAAGGCGATGATGGAAAAAAGATTTGCCGTTTCTTCTACGTGAATCCCGATGCCTTGGAGGCGGAAGACTTTACGTTCAAAAGTAAGCTTGCGTTGAAGGATACTTGCGTTATTTGCGTATGGACGGCAGAAAGAGCCTTGCATACGGGAGATCTTTTCAAAATTGAAGGAACGAATCTTCCAAATACAATGAAGTTCTCTGTTTGTTGCGTGGTTGATGAAACGGGTGTCCAGTATGGCGGTGTGTTTGAAAATCGATGGATACCTAACGGTGAAGAATTCGAAGTCGCTGAAATAAAGAACGAAGAAAAGGATTTGCAGAAGAAATTCTGCGAGGGCATTCGGGCTGTATTCCCCGATATGAAGAAGATGCGCGAATATGTAGGGATGATCCGTGCACAGATGTGGGAAGACTTGATCCAAAAGAAAAATCTTGAGCGGAATCCCTACTGGGATGATAGCGTTTGATATGTCGCTCAGGCAGGAACTGCATAATTTTGGGGCTCTGCTGTTAGAGATGTATTGTTTTTAGAACGCCTGAAATTTCTATAATACATTACATGAGTTTAATTAACACCATAGTCGTTGCTGGCGGTACGCACGGGAACGAACGCACGGGTGTCCGCCTTGTCGAAAAGTGGATGGCGCGTCCTGAATGCTACAGCGCATGTTGCCCCGGTGTGGATGTTTCGCTTGTGCTTGCAAATCCGGAAGCCATGCGACTCAACCGGCGTTACCGCGACTTTGATTTGAACCGTTCCTTTTCGCAGGTCTGCCTTGATGCCATTTCTGAACCGCAACAGTACGAGTTCAGGCGTGCGCGCGAACTGAACCGTGTTTACGGCCCTAAGGGTGCGAATACCAAGACCGACCTCTTGCTCGATGTGCACAACACGGGCTCGAATATGGGGCTCTGCTTGATCCTTTCGACGCGTGACCCGTTCACGATGAAGGCCTCCGCCGTCTTGACGCAGGAATTCGAGGACGCCCGCATTTATTACCAGCCGGAGGAACGCAGCGCGTCTCCTTACTTCGGGACGGTCGCGAAGGCGGACGTGTGTATTGAAATTGGCCCGCAGCAGCACGGGACTCTGGATGCTCGCTTGTTCGAGCGTACGGAAAAATTGGTGAAGCGTTACCTGGAACTCGCGGACGAATGGAACCGCGGTGAACTGCAGAAGCGCGCTCCCATCCAGGTGGAAGTTTTCACGCAGCTGCGCGATCTGGGTTACCCGAAGGCTTGGACCGGTGCGCCCATTTCCGCCATGATTCACCCGGAACTCTTGGGCCGTGACTTCGGTGCCCTGAAGAAGGGCGACAAGCTCTTCCGCACCTTCGACGGCGAGGACATTTTGTACGAAGGCGAGGCCGACGGACGCGATACCGTTTACCCGATTTTCATCAACGAACCCGCGTACTACGAGAAGGACATCGCGATGAGCCTGACCGTGAAGAGCGTGGAGGAATGGTAGTATGAGTGATTTTGACATGAGCAACGTGCCGAGCGAGGAACTTTCCTCCATTCCGGGCGAAGAACGCCTTGGAAACCTGATGCAGTTGATCGAGGCGCAGAAGGGCGAGGGCTGGGAGTCCCGCCTGCAGGACATCCTCGATTCTTTCGAGGACTTCTTGACGATGCGACCGGAACCGCCGCAGTCTTGGTTGGATACCTACGCTGCGAGCGGCAAACAGTTCGACTACTACCAGATTGTGCTGCCGAAGGATTTCGAGGACCCGTACGAGGACGACCTCGGGAATATCCGTCGTCTGCGCGGGGAATTTGAACGCGTGTCGAGTACGATGGCCTTGGAACATGAACTCATCAGTCGTAATTACTTTGTCTATGAGAACGGCCATGCGGAGGCGATTCCTGCACCGCGCCCGATGCTCATGCTCGAAAGCCAGGACCGCGATGACGACCAGGAAGAACTGGAAGGGGACATCACCTGGGACTGCTGTATTTCCATCTTTGCGGACGGAAGTTACGTCGCTTACAACCTCGAAAACGACGATGAAGAGGTTTTGGGCGAGGATTTTAAGGCAGTTTTCCAAAAATACATCAAAATATTGGCCAAAATGCAATTGGTGATTCCCGTTGAGGGCCGAGATTATGGTATATTAAGGAGTGATGCGTAGGTTTTTAGGAAATATTGTTCTTGCCGCGACCCTGCTCTGCAGTGGGGCGTTTGCGGCGTTTATCCAGAGCCCGATACCGCCGAGCTCTAAGCAGAACTATTTCCGTGATATGGATAGCGATGGCAGGATGGATCGAATCGATGTTCTGTTCCTGGGTGCGCTTTCTAATGAATACCTCAAGCAGGTGATTGACAGCCTCGAATACACGTGGCTCGATTCGGCCGGTGTGGTTGTGCGTGATGTCGTATTCCCCGAAGATATGCAGATCGATTCTGCCAACATTCGCAGAATCCATATAGACGTTGACCAGCGTAGATTCGGCCCCCTTTCTTCGCCGACTACCATGTTCATGCCTGCGGGAAGTTATGGTACAGTGAACCTTTACCTTTCCGACAGCACTGTATTCCATGTCTTTATGCGCGATGGCATGGCGCCGACGATTACGGATGCGCACCTCAAGAGTTACCGTGGTCGCAGGGTGGATTCCTTGCGTGTTCACTTTACGGAATGGGCGGAAGCTGTAGAGGGGTGCGATGCTATCTTGGAATTTAAGAAGCCGAAGGATTCTACGGTGAGGTTTTTGCCTGCATCTTCCGTGGAATGGACGCTACTTTATTCGAGTGCTCTGTTTACCTTCGATGAGGACTTGACACTTGATACAAGGCTTGCGCCGGGTGACTCTCTACGTATTACGAAGGGCTGCGTGAAGGACACGTCGGGCAATGTGGTGCCTGGTACGGGCAAGTTTGTAGAGGTGACTGGTTTTTATCCGTTCGATTTGAAGACTTCCAATTTGGTGGAAGACGATGGAACCGCTTTTGCGGATGATGTTCCGGTGTTCCAGTTGCAGTTCCGTCCGCTTGAGGATGTTCGCGAGGAAACGGAGAACGTGTGGGATATGTCGATTGATGTGCTTGGCTCTGAATTCGAGAGCGCCCTGCGCAGTGTTTTGGGAATGGATATGCAGGAATCGATTGACCTGACGAAACTCAAGGTTACATATAACGTGCGAATTTATACGAATCTTGGCTCCTATGTCGCTGGATCCAGCCATGTGGTTATGGGTGACGATGAACGTTTCAGGTCCAAAGCGACGAGGCTTTCGCTCAGTTGGAATTTGATGGATGCTCATCATCGTCGTGTTTCTACCGGAGCTTATATCGCGAACGTCTTTGCTACGATTGAGTACAACGGAAAGGTGGTTTTCCAGAGCGATGCCGAAGCCAGTTCCGTTTCTCGCGTGTTCGGCGTGATTCGTCGTTGATTGCATGGACGCGCTGGAATTAGAAATTTACAAGCGGTACAGGAACGTGATTGATCCGGACTGGCAGTCTGGGTCGGGTTTCTTGGGTACGGAATGGAATGAGCCTCGCCGAGTTCGGCTGGGTGATTTGCTGGATTTATACGATGCGTTTTGCTTTGACGGTTATGGCACGCTCTACAACCGCGGCTCCTTTGTTTATGAGGGCGCGCTGGAGTGGTTCTCCATGTTGCGCGTTGCCGGCAAGCAAGTTCGCCTCGTGACGAATGCAGCCTCGAATGTCGAATCGGTGCTTGCCGCCGAGGCCGATGCTCGCGGGTTTGACTTTACCGCAGGCGAAACCGTTTCTTCGGGAAGCCTTGCGGCATCTTTCTTCGAGCAACGTTCCCGAACGGGGAACGCCATCCGGGAATTGTATTATATTGGCCGTCCTTCGGGTGTTGCCGTCCTGGAATCTTTCGGAGTCTCCGCAGTGGAAAATCCCGAATGTCCTGTAGTGGCGGTCTCGTCGGCGACTGCGGACGAATCGATGTTTGTGCATGCGGTGGAAATTTTGCGTCGACCAGGGAGCATTCTGTTAGTGCTGAACTCGGATGCGTGGGCTCCGAACATAGACGGCTCTCGCTCGCCTGTTTCGGGCGCTCTTGCCGAATGTCTGCGTCGCGAATCGGGTTGCGACGATGTACATTATTTCGGGAAACCTTTCCCCGCAATTTTTAACAAAGTAAAATTCAGTTTGCCTGCGGGCTCACGCATTCTCATGGTGGGCGATACGCTCGGAACTGATGTTATGGGCGCGCGCTATGCGGGTATTGATTCCGCACTTGTTGTGGGGCGGAATGAGCCTGCGGCGGAATTGAAGGCGGATGAACGCGCTCTCGGGATTGTTCCCGATTATTACTTGGAAGTCTGAGCGGCTTGTGGCGCTGCGGCGGAGTCGGCTGGCTGCGCGTTTGTTTGCGCAGATGCGGAATTTTCGCCGGGCTTGCCTGCGACGATCACGTAAAGCGTATCGTGGATGACTACGGTGTCACGCACGAAAACTGTATCGGGCTTGCATGCGGAAACTTCTTTTGCGGAAGCGGCGCTGCTCTTTGCCTCGGTTCGGGTTTTGTTTGCCGAGCTTGCAGGAGCCTGCTTCGTGGATGAACTTGCGGGGGCTGCTACGGCCGGCTGGTTCTTCTTCGCGGCTTCTTCGTCAAGAATCCTTTGAACGAGTTCGTCGCGCTGTACACGCAGGTCTTCCATTTCTTTTTTGAGGCGGCTCTTGTTTCCCGGACGTCTTTCTCTGGAGTATCGTCCTTCAATGCGGTCGATCTTTTCATCGAGTGCCTTGAGTTCGTCGTAGAGCGGGCCTTCGCCTTCGAGCGTGGGGGCGGGCTTGAACCAGTCGATAAATCTTTGCCAGAGGGATTTTTCTTCGGCGGCGTGCAATGCGGTTGTCGCGCAGAGAGCAAGCGCAATGAGAGTTGTCCCGGGAATGAATTTGCGGAAATGCATGCGACAATGATAGAAAAAAGTT
>CACXXH010000039.1 GCA_902771595.1 Fibrobacter succinogenes
AGAACATGCTCATCAGGTAATGGCTGAAGTAAATCGGCTGTGCCTGCTGCAGGTGGGTGTAGCCCGGCATCATCTTGCCGAAGTATTTCTTGGCGAGGTCGAGCACCGTTTCCATGAGAGAAACTTCGAGGGCGCGGATTTCGGCGGCGCGGTGACGCATGTAGAGCTTGAAGTCCGTGCAGACCTGGTCGTTACGGCTGCGGCCCGTGTGGATCTTCTTGCCGAGCGCGCCGATGCGTTCGGTGAGCACGCGTTCCACGGCCATGTGGATGTCCTCGTCGGATTCCTTCCACAGGTTCTTGCCTTCCTTGTAGTCCTTGAGGATGCTGGCCAGACCGTCGCAAATCTTCTTGTATTCCGCCTTGCTGAGCACGCCGGATTCCACCAGGCCCTTGCCGTGCCCGATGCTGCCTTCGATGTCTTCTTCGATGAGCTCGGCGTCAAACTGCAGGCTGAAACTCAGGTCCACCATGCTCTGCGCCATGCCGCTAGCGAAGCGGCCGGTCCACATGTTGGTCTGGGTGCCTTTCTTTTCATTCTTGGCAGATTTCTTTGCGTTGGTCTTTGCCATTTTCAAATCCTTTTGTTTTTTCGCGCACAAATATAGAATATTGCGGGGCGTTAATTCTGCTGTACCCAGATGTCGACGTTCTGGGGCTTTTCCTGGTTCGGCCTGTAATTGCTTTGTTTCATGGCCGCATTGTTGGCGGTCAGGCAGTGGTCCAGGTTTCCGACTTTAGCTCCTTTTACGAAGCAGTAGGTCTTGACTTCAGCGTCGCGAACGAATTTGGTCCTTGCGGCCAATTGCCCGTTTATTAAAAAGTCGAATCTCCCGTGCTTCATTCCCCTGACGCAACGCCCTATGACATCATATTGTAGGCCCTGGTTGTCCATAAAATGCCAGGTGGCGGTTCGTACATGATACCCATCACAATTGACAGGACCGTTTATGGAACCTTGATCCTGTTCTTTTTTGTAGCTCGCGCATGAACACAGCGCGATTGCAATTAAGCCAATGAATGCGAGACGAATCATTTATCCTCCTTGAAAATAAAACTAGTGGACGTCGTGCTCTTTTTCCAGGACTTCCTTCATTTTCGCGGTAAGCAGGATTGCGCTTCGCGACATGGGCATGTCCTTGTAGGGGGCGACGGAAATATTCGGTAAAACGCGGAGCTTGTAGATGTAGCGTTCAGTCGGGTGGAATTGCAGCATCTTGTCGTGCTTGCGGAGCCCGATTTTTTCGTTGCCGCCGAAATAGATAGGAACGACATCCGCGTTTGCATAAAGCGCGAACCTTGCTGCCCCCTTCTTGAAGTACCACGGCTCACCCGGCTTGGAGCGCGTACCTTCGGGGAAGATGATGAGGTTGTTGCCGTCTTCGAGCATCGACTTCTTGGCCCGTTCCAACTGCTCGTCGAAGGGGAGCGTATTCGGGATGTAGAGGTTGCGGATAATCAGCGAAATGAACTTGTTTTGGACAAGCGACCCCTTCACGATACAGTTCGCGTTCGGGATGAGCGAAATGAGGATGACCACGTCGAGGAGCGAGGGGTGGTTCGCTATGACGACCTTGCCCTTGATTCCCTTGAGCAGTTCGCGGTTCTCGACGCTCAGGCGCATCGCACCCGTGACTTCGATATACTTGACGAAAAACTGGAAGAAATGATTCACGAACTTGCGCGAGATGACGTTGAAGCGTTTTTCCGAGAAGCCCGCGAGCAGGTGAAACAGTGGGAAAAGCGAGGTCGCGAGAATCAGGCTACTGATTCCGAATACGGCGAACGACGAAAGTTTCGAAATCAGGCGGCGGAGGTATTTGATGCGGCGAATCATCAGGCTAACCTCTGGCGAATGAAGGCGATTGCTTCTTCGGCGGCCGTCTCGAAATTCCCTTCGAGGGGAGTCTTGTCGAGTTCCTTGCCTCCGCGGCTCTTGTCCGTGGTAAGCCTGAGCGCGAGCGCGCACACGGCGTTCGGGTAGGGCGTACCAGCCACGGGCGCGTAAGTCTCGGGAATCTTCTCGTCGGCGAAAATAAAGAGGCGTTCGGTTTCGGAGCCCGCCTCGAGGGCGGCGATGCAGTCGCGCAGGCCGTCACGGAAGGCTTCGCGTCCCGAGAATACGGCGGAATATCCGGCGGTATTCTTCTCGAGGATGGTCGCGTTCGCAATCGACGCGTTGAATACGGAAAGGCTGAAATGCGCGGGAGAAACGTTCCCGGTATCGAGGAGCGCCTGCGAAATCTTGAACTGCTGGGTGATTTCGCCGTACTGCGATGCGAAGGTCACCTTGCAGGGCTCGATATCCTTGCTTATGGCCGCGTTCACGTAGACAACCATCTTCGACAGCTGGCTCAGACGCCTGCGCGTAAGCATGGGTACGAACTTTACGTCGGGGAGCGGTTGTTCCTCGGTCGGAATAAAGTATTCGGCTCGTTCGATATAGATCATTTTCCCTTCCCGTCTTTAATTTCTACTTGATCCTGAACCTGAGGAGCGAGTAGCTGTTGGGGCCAACGCTGTGGTGGGCTTCCTTCAGTTCGAATCCGGCAATTTCGATGGCGTGCTTCAGTTCTTCGAAGCGGTACATCTTGGAGTTGCCGTTCGCAATGCAGGTGAAGTAGAGCGAGGTCGCCTGGAGGGAGTAGGCGGCGGCTTCGAAGCGCTGCTTGTCCCAGAGCGGTTCGAGCACGTACACGTCGGTATCGGGTGCGGCTGCCGTGCGGATTTTCTTCAGGATTTTCGTGATTTCTTCAAGCGAGAAGCAGTCGAGGAACTGGCTCATCCAGACGGCGTTTGCGCCCTTCGGGAATTCGGTCGTCTCGTCGAGGACGTTGCAGGGGATGGTATCGATGCGGTTTTCGAATCCGGCGGCCTTTGCGTTCTTCTCGGCGACAGCGGTCTGGCCCGGGAGGTCGATGATGGAAACGTTCACGTCGGCGTTATACTTGCAGCAGGCGATGGCCCACTTCGCGGTGTTGCCGCCGATGTCGAACAGGCGCTTGCAGGGGTTCGAGAACACGATGGGGAGCGCCTCGGGGAAGGCGAGGTCGGAGTAGAAGTGGTCGAAGCCGAACCAGCTCTTCTTCTGCTGGTCGGTCAGCTGCGAGAGGCCCTGGTAGACCGTCTTCCAGTTGCCGAGGTGCTTGAGGCCCGCGGGCTTGCCGTCGCGGATGGATTCCTGGAGGTTTTCGGCGCCCAGGTAGCAGATGTCCTCGGAAAAGTCCATGTTGACCTGAGTCATTTCGTCGCTCATCAGGAAGAAACCGATCTTGCCGAGCGTGAGGCGGAGGTCGTCTTCCTTGGAGTCCTTGTGCAGCTTGATGGCACCCATGCCGAGTCCCATTTCGATGAGGACGCCGACACCATAAAGCGAGATGCCGAGCTTCTGCGAAAGCTCGGATACGGTGATGCCCTTCTTGCGGGCGCTACAAATTTCTTCAAGGATTCCCATGTCGCGCAGGGCCTTTGCGGCATGGAAACTGAGGGGAGCGAATGCGATTTTCTGGGCCTCGAACTTGGCGTCCGTGGCCGAAATTTTGTCTTGGAAGTAGTAGTCGAACATGGATTTTGTTTTGGTTGAAATTTTTTGATATCAAATTTAGCACATTTTGGACGGAACGTGGTTGACGCTGTATAACATTTTATCTATTTTTGCTTGCCAAATTAGGTTAATAATATGGACGAACTAAAAAATCGAATCAAGGAAATGATTGTTACGGCTCTCGAACTCGAAGACGTGACTGCCGCAGATATTGTTGAAGATGCTCCGCTTTTTGGTGAGAGTGAAAGGGGGCTCGGCCTCGACTCTATCGATGCCCTGGAATTGGGTATTGCCATCAAGGAAAACTTCGGTGTTTCTTTCTCGGCGGCAAACGAAGATACCAAGAAGCATTTTTATTCTTTTGATACATTGGCGGCCTATATTTCGGCGAATATGCCTAAGTAAGGAGAATTTATGGACAAGCAGGCGATTTTTGAAAAACTCAAGGCAGCCCTCATCGAGGATTTCGAACTTGATGACGAACAGGTGACTCCCGAGGCACGTCTTTACGAAGACTTGGAACTCGACAGCATCGACGCTGTCGACCTGATTGTGAAACTCAAGTCCCTTTTGCCGACGAACATCGATCCCGAAGTGTTCAAGACGGTCCGTACCGTGCAGGACGTGGTCGATGCCATCTATAACCTGATCCAGAACGCGGAAAACAAGTAATGAAATCGGTGGCGGGGAAGGTTGTCTTTGCCGCCTTATCGGTTCTTTATCCTGTTCTCGTATTTTGTGGCCTCGAATTCTGGGGCCTTTCGCCTCGCCGATTAAGCTTGATGCTAATCGGCCTTGCTTTTGTGCATTTCTTCAATGTCACCAGGGAACGGGCTAAGGATGCCGAGGGTACGGGCAGGGCGAATGTCGTGAAGAATATATCGCTGCTCGTGCTGATGCTCATGTGCGGCGCGCTTGCCTTTTTTGCCGACAACATCCTGTTCCTCAAGTTCTATCCCGTGATGGTGAACTTGAGCCTGCTTTGCTTTTTTGCGTTTACGCTCTGGAAAAAGCCGAGCTTTGCGTTCCGCATGGCGAACCTGGGCGACAAGACTTTGCGTGTATCCCCGGAGCGTCCGTTCGTGGAACGTTACTGCGACCGGGTAACCATGGTCTGGTGCGCCTTCTTTGTCGTGAACGCCTCGGTCGCTTTGGCCACTGCATTGGTGGGTAGCGAACGGATGTGGACGCTCTACAACGGTTTAATCTCCTATATTTTAATCGGCATTTTGTCTGCCGTGGAATTCATGGTCCGTAAAATTATGCAAAATAAACTGCACTCCTACGTTCCCGTTTGCGAGTTGCTGCGGGATAGTCGCCCCGATGGGGCTGTTGTCTGTTTCGATGGTGAATCTGTAAGGACATGGGCCGATTTCGTATCCGACGTGTCCAAGGTGCGCCGGTTCCTGGAATCGAGCGAAAAACGCCCGTGGATTCTCCATTGCGAGGATTCGTATTTCTTTATTGTCGCCCTCCTCTCGATGCTCCAGAGCGGGCGCAAGGCCATGGTGACCGCGAACCGCCAGGAAGCTTTTATCAAGGAAATCAAGAAGCCCGAGTATGGCTTCATTACCGACACGCCGTTTGGCGATGCGTCTGCGGGTGCGATTCAGATCCAGGATATTCTTGCCGGCCCTGCGGTCGAACCCCTCTGGAACGCTTTCGACAAGAATGCCGCCGAGATGGTGATGTTCACGTCTGGCACTACGGGCGAACCCAAGTCCGTTCCCAAGCGTTTCTCGCAGTTCGAGAACGAACTTTATGAACTGGTGAAGGTTTTCGGCGACGATTGGCTGGGCCGCAAGGTCTACAGCACGGTGAACCACCACCACATTTACGGACTCCTGTTCACGGTCCTTTTGCCGACGGCCACGGGACTCCCGTTCCGCAGGCACCGTATCGACTACCCGAGCGAACTTGTAAGCATCGCGGGCGAGAAGGCGGTCATCGCCTCGAGTCCGGCCTACCTGAAGCGCCTTGCAGCCGATACCGACAAGCCTATCGATTTCAAGTACACCCCGATTATCTATTCTTCGGGCGGACCGCTTCCCGAAGAGGTGGCGCGCAAGTGCGAAGGGATTACGGGTTACTGGACCATGGAAATCTACGGCAGCACCGAGACGGGCGGTATCGCCTACAGGCAGTCCAAGAACGGGCCCGTATGGAAGCCGTTCGAAGTCTGCAAGATGAGCATCGGTGAAAATGACTGCCTGAACGTGAAGTCGAGCTACATTCTGGAACCCGAGGGCTTTACTACGGGCGACCTCGTGGAAATCTACGACGACGGGCGTTTCCTTTTGAAGGGGCGCGCCGATTCCATCGTGAAAATCGAGGAGAAGCGCATCTCGCTGCCCGAAGTGGAAAACCGCCTGAAGCAGACGGGCCTGGTGCAGGACGTCCGCGTTGTCCCGATGGTCGGGAACCGCCAGTACCTCGCCGCGGCAATCGTCTTGAACGCGGAAGGCCGCGAGAAGTTCAAGGACCAGCCCAAGCTCGAAATCAACAATTTCTTCAAGAAGCATCTGGCGCAGTTCATCGAGAATACGGTTTCGCCTAAGAAGTGGCGCTACCTCGAGGAACTGCCGCAGGACACGCAGGGGAAGATCAAGATGCGCGATATCCAGGCGCTGTTCGGCATTCCCGAAAGCCCGAATTTCAAGATCCTGAAGATGCGCCGCGAACCGGGCATGGTCACGCTCAAGCTCGTGTTCCCGGAAACAAGCGACTTCTACAACGGCCATTTCCCGTCGTTCAAGCTGCTTCCGGCCGTGGCTCAGGTCGACATGACGGTCATGCTTGCCCAAGCCTTGCTCGGAACGCCCGATACGGTTGCGCGCATCCAGCGTACCAAGTTCAGCTACCCGATTTTGCCGAACGTCCCCGCCATCCTCGAGATGACCTACAAGGCGGAAACGTCCAAGCTCTCATTCTCTTATACGCTCGAAGAAGGTCGCCCGCTTTCGGGTGGTACCCTTGTGTTTTCCGGAGACGAAAATGCGTGAACCTAAGATGAAACCCGAAGACATGAAGTTTTGTGCCATCGTGCCGGTGTACCGCCACGAGAAGGCTTCGCGCAAGGTTGCCGAATCGCTTGCCGCCCAGGGGCTCTCTGTAATCCTGGTCGACGACGGGAACGCTCCCGAAGGTCACGAGATTCTCGTGCAGGTCGCAAACGAGGTCCCGAACACCACGCTCGTGACGCGCGAGAAGAACGGAGGCAAGGGAGCCGCTGTGATTAGCGGGCTCGAGGCTGCGTTCGAGATGGGCTTTACGCATGCACTCCAGGTGGATGCCGACGGCCAGCACGACATGGAGGCCATCCCGTTCTTCGTGAAGGCGGCAAAGAAGCATCCGTTCGACTTGGTCGCTGCCTTCCCGCAGTACGACATGTCGGTACCCAAGGCTCGTGAACAGGGCCGCAAGATTACGAACTTCTGGGTCGCTATTGAGACGCTTTCCATGTCCATTCCCGATTCCATGTGCGGGTTCCGCGTGTACCCGGTGAAGTTCGTGTGGCCGGTCGCAAAGAAAATCCGCACGTACCGTATGGGATTCGATATCGAAATCCTGGTGCGCCTCTCGTGGGCCGGCCTCAAGATGTATTTCTACCCGATCAAGGTGAAGTACCCCGAAGACGGCGTCTCCAATTTTAGGGCCTTCGGCGACAATGTCGAAATTTCGTGGACGCATACTAAGCTTTGCCTCGGGATGCTCGTGCGCCTGCCGATGATTCTTGGCCGCCGCCTTTTCAAGAAGAAAAAATGAGTTCTGAGTCGCAACAGTGGTTTGAAGTGAAGGAAGTCGGGGGAAGCCTTTGGCATTTCCGGTTCATGCTGTGGATTACCTGCCACCTGCCGCTCCGCGTGGTGGAATTCTGCACGGCGGTAATCTGCTTCTTCTTCTGGCTGGGAGCGTCTCCCGTGCGCAAGCGTTCCTCGGCGTACTTGAAGCGCCTTTTTGCGGTGCGCGGGAAGCGCATGCCCTTCATGGCGACGTACAAGCATGTGCTTTCGTTTGCGCTCTCGATGATCGAGAAACTGCTCGGCTGGCGCGGTGCCATCAAGCTGAACCGGGTGGAAACGCAGGGCGACGACCTCGACAAGCTGGTGGAACAGCTCGACCGCGGGGAAGGCGCCTTCTTGATTTGCTCCCACCTCGGTAACATGGAGATGCTGCGTTCGCTTACGGGTTATGGCGAAATCCATACGCACAGGCAGTTCAAGGTGTTTCCGGTTGTCGATTTTTCGGGTACCTCCAAGTTCAACGCGCTGCTCTATGAATTGAATCCGGACCTCATGAATTCCGTGCTCGATGCGAACAAGATAGGCGTAGATTCCGCCGTATGGATGAAGGAGCAGATTGTTGCGGGTAACGTGGTGGCGATTGCGGGAGACCGTACTTCCGCCAATTCGCAGGGCCGCAATATCGAGATGGATTTCCTCGGCGATTCCGCCAATTTCCCCGAAGGCGCGTTTACGCTCGCGAGCATCTTGAATGCTCCGATATATTTCACCTTCGCGATCCGCAAGCACGATTTCGATATCCGTACTCCTTACGAGATGCATGTGGTGAAGGCGACCACGTCTTTCGATTGCTCCCGCAGGGAACGCACCGGAAAAATTAAGGATTTGGTACGCGAGTACGTGCAACTCCTCGAAAAATTGAGTTTGCGCCACCCGTACCAGTGGTATAATTTCTACAATTTTTGGAAAAAAACGTAATAAAGGATTGGTTACAATGAAAACTATCGTTATTGGCTCCGAAAAGTTAACAATTGAACAGGTCGTGGCCATCGCTAAGCGCCAGGTCATCGTGGAACTGGATTCGTCTTCCAGGTTCCAGAAAAAAATCGATGCCGGTGCGGAATTCCTTGACGAAGCCCTTGCCGAACACGGCGGTATCTACGGCGTGACGACCGGTTATGGCGATTCCTGCACGCAGGTTGTACCTCCTGACCATTATTACGATTTGCCCGTTAACCTCACGCGTTTCCATGGTTGCGGCCTCGGAAACTACTTTGACGAAGAGACGACCCGCGCCATCATGGTGGTGCGCCTCAACACCCTCGCTCGTGGATTCTCCGGCGTGAGCTACGCCCTCCTCAAGATTATCATGACGTTCCTGCAAAACGACATCTTGCCGCTGATCCCGCAGGAAGGTTCCGTGGGCGCGAGCGGCGACCTGACTCCGCTCTCTTACCTCGCCGGCGCCGTGATCGGTGAACGCGACGTGCTTTACAAAGGCCAGCGCCGTCCTTCGAAGGATGTGATGGCCGAACTCGGAATCACCCCGCACCGTTTCCGCCCGAAGGAAGCGATTGCCATCATGAATGGTACCGCCGTGATGAATGCTGTTGCCTGCATGGCCTACAGCCGCGCCGAATACCTTTCCGATTTGACTTGCCGCATTACGGCCATGAACACGATTGCGATGAAGGGCAATGCCTACCACTTCTACGAACGCCTGTTCGCCGTGAAGCCGCACCCGGGTCTCGTGACCGCCGCGAAGAAGATGCGCGACGCGATGAACCTCGAAGTCGAAAAGAACGTGATTCCCGAAAAGATTCAGGACCCGTATTCCCTGCGCTGCGCTCCGCACGTGGTGGGCGTGTTCTACGATTCCGCTCCGCTCCTGCGCCAGCTTATCGAAATCGAGATGAACAGCGCGAACGACAATCCGATTATCGACCCCGAAACGAGAAATATCTTCCACGGCGGGCACTTCTACGGTGGCCATATCTGCCTTGCTATGGATACCCTCAAGAATATTGTCGCGAACCTCGCTGACCTCCTGGACCGTCAGCTCGCGACGATTGTCGACATCAAGTTCAACCGCAATCTGCCGCCCAACCTTTCGGGCAGCCAGGGCGAGTTCTCCATCAACCATGGCTTCAAGGCCGTTCAGATCGGAGCCTCGGCATGGACCGCCGAAGCGCTCCACAACACCATGCCGATGAGCGTGTTCAGCCGCTCTACCGAATGCCACAACCAGGACAAGGTGAGCATGGGTACTATCGCCGCCCGTGATTGCATCCGCGTGATTGAACTTACCGAACAGGTGGCCGCTGCCGTGCTGCTTGCTTCGGCTCAGGCTCTCCGTATCCGCCTCGAACGCGGGGAAATTTTCGAAGTGCGTCTCGCCGGCGTCAAGAAGACGTACGACCAGGTATTCGAATTCTTTGCGCCGCTTGCCTGCGACCGCCAGCTCGAACCGGATCTTCGCAAGGCGCTCGAACTCATTCGCGAAAAGTATTACGCTGTGTAATGCGGTAACGTCATGGCAGAAAAGAAACTCAAGGAAACGGTCGAGTTTAAGGTCGAATTCTATGATGTGGATTCGATGAAAGTGGCATGGCATGGCAATTACGTGAAGTACATGGAAGTTGCCCGCTGCGCCCTCCTCACCAAGATAAAGTACGATTACTTCGCCATGGAAGAGAGCGGGTACGCTTGGCCCGTGGTCGATATGCATATAAAGTATCTTCGCCCGATGATCTTTATGCAGCGCATCCGCGCGGAGGTCACGCTCGAAGAATACGAAGTCTGCATGAAGCTTTCGTACAAGTTCTTTGATGCCGAGACGGGCGTGCTTTTGACCCGTGCCGAAAGCATGCAGATGGCTGTCGACATGAACAAGCGCGAATCGATGATGGGCTGCCCGCAGTGCTTTATCGACCGTGTGCGTGCGGCGCTCGCCGAGGAAGAGACTGCGGCATGAGACGTATCGCTAGAGGGATAGGCCTGCTCGCGCTTTCTGCGGTTCTCGCATTCGCGGGGGCTGGGGATGCCGCCGGCGTTTACAAGAAGCCGCTTTCGGCGGAATCGAAGCCCGCGATGCTCCAGTCGATGAAGGTCCTCACCGAAAGTCCGCTTACGGTCGGGAATTTCAAGCAGACGCGCACGATTACGAAGCTGAACCGCGAATTCGTTTCGACAGGTTCCTTTGCCATCGACCGCGTCTCGGGAATCCTCTGGGATACGCAGAAGCCGTTCCCGTCGGTGCTTTGGGTGGGCGACAATTCCATTGTCCAGTGGGACCCTTCGCGCGATACGAAGAAGACGATGTCGGCGAAGGACAATCCGGTGTTCGCGGAATTCTCGAAGACCATCCAGTCGGTATTTTCGGGACAGTTCGACGAACTGGATCGCAACTTCAAGCTCTTTTTTGAAAAGAAGGCTGCCGGTTTCGATATCGGGCTTGTCCCCAAGGAAAACGCTGTCGCTCGCGTTATAGCGTCAATTACCCTTACGGGACGTACGGAACTTGAAAAGGTGACGATTGTCGATGGGGAAGGGAATACCGTGGTGTACGAGTTCTCCGCCCAGGCGCATTTCAAGGATTTTGAATCGGTGACCGCTCCGTTCGACAAGCTCGCTCTCCGCTTTTTGAAACTGAAATCTGCGAAATAAAATCGTCGTGGCGGTCGGGGCGTATTGGGCCCGCGATGTGGCCGCCATCCGGGAGAAAAATTGGATATGAAAGGTACGCGAAAAAAAGTAGCTTCGGTAATATTGTGGGTGGCGATACACGCCGCCTTCGTGTTGCTTGGGCTCTTGCTGCCTTGGAATATCGAGACCGATCTGTATTCGGTTTTGCCGGATTCGAGCGAATTCAGGAATGTCGCGGAAGCGGAAAAGGCCCTGAGCGCGCATT
Source organism: Fibrobacter succinogenes (assembly GCA_902771595.1). Lineage (GTDB taxonomy): Bacteria > Fibrobacterota > Fibrobacteria > Fibrobacterales > Fibrobacteraceae > Fibrobacter > Fibrobacter succinogenes_C. The sequence continues at coordinate 11,197 of CACXXH010000039.1, forward strand.
CGATGCGGAACCTGACCGTATTGCTTGGGCATCGCGATTTCGCGGTGGCGAAATCCGCGGCGAGCGAACTCGAAGGGATTTTCGCCGGGGATAGTTCGCTTGCCGAGACCCGCTTGCGGGTCGGCGATGCCTCGATGCAGGAACTTCGCGATTTCTATTTCGGGTACCGTTATGTACTGCAGGGAAATGCGGTCCGTGACCTGCTGAAACAGGGGGATGTGGCGACCCTCAAGGACAATGCGCTCCAGAAGGTCTATGGCGCGTTCTCGCTTGCCGACTTGAGTCGGGTTGAAGAAGACCCCTTCCTCCTGGGCGACGAGGCTTTTGAACATTTCACGCTGAATTCGCCCCTCATGAACGGGCGTTTCACGCTTCGCGACGGTGTCCTTGCCGCCGAGGATTCCGCGGTCACTTACGTTATGTGGAGCGCCTCCCTTGCGGCGAATACTTCCGCGATGGCCTCCAGCGGCCATGTGCTGGAACGCCTCGACCGCGTGCTCGATTCGCTGCAGCGCGTTCACGAAGGCTTGCTCGTCGAAAAGTCGGGCGTGCCGTTCCACAGTTACGAGAGTTCCAAGAACGCTCAGTCCGAAGTGGCCTGGATTTCGGGCGTGTCCATGGCGCTCATCCTGCTTTTGCTGCTCTGGGTGTTCCGCACGCCAATCCCCATCGTATCGACGCTTTTTGCAATCGGCGTGGCGATATGCGCGGCCCTTTCGGGTACCTGGGCCGTGTTCGGGAGCATTCACATTTTCACGTTCGTATTCGGTACGAGCGTTATCGGCGTGAGTATCGACTACGCGATACACTTCTTTACGGAACGCCACCATATTCTCAAGGGGCTTCTCCTCGGCTTCATGACGACGGAATTCAGCTACATCGCGCTCACCTTCGCTGATTTCCCGCTGTTGCGCCAGATGGCCGTGTTCTCGATAGTCGGGCTTGCGAGCTCTTTTGCGACAATCGTGCTCCTGTTCCCGAATCTTCCGCTGCCTTCGCATGCCGCGGAGGGCAAGCGTCCTCTTCCGACGCGGATTCCGGAACTCTTCCTTCGCGTGTACGACAGGTTCCCGCCGCGCTGGGCGCGTATTGCCGGTATCGTTTTTGCCCTCGTGCTCGTGCCCGGCGTGTTGAAGCTTGATGTGCATACCGATATGCGTACGCTCTATTCGATGAGCGAAAGTCTCAAGCGTTCCGAGGCTCTGAACGCGCGGCTCAACAACCTGGGAATTTCGGCGAATTACTTTATTGTGGAAGGCTCGTCGGAACAGGAACTCCTGGAAAACGAAGAAGCCCTTTCTGCACGCTTGCAGGTAGCGGTGAAGGATTCCCTGATGCGCGGGTTCCTTGCGACAAGTTCGTATATCCCTTCCGTCAAGACGCAGCAGGAAACATTCGAAGGCGTGCAGTCGCTTCGCCATTCGCAGGCCCTGCAAGAACTCCTGGAAAGTCTGAACGTTCCGAGCGATTCCCTCTTTGAATCGGGTTTCGCCTCTCCTGCGTATCTGGAACCTTCCTCGAAGATACCTTCGTCTTTCGCGAGCATCCTCGATATGCTCTGGATAGGCGAGGTGGACGGGCGTTTTTACAGTGCCGTTTTCCCGTTGCATGTCGCCGCGGGTTTCGACATCGCCAAGCAGGCCGCCGAACTGCCTCATGTGTATGCGGTGAACAAGATGGAAAACGTGAACGAGACGCTCACGCAACTTTCCCGCGTGGCGCTTCTCCTTGTGGCGATTGCCTATGCGGTCGTGTTCTTGGTCCTGGTCTTTGTCTACGGGTTTGTCCCTGCGCTCCGGATTATCCGCGCTCCGGTCCTCTCGTGCATCTTTATCGCGGCGGTGTTCGGCTATTGCGGGATTCCGTTTAATTTCTTCGCCATTGTGGGTGTCATCCTGACGCTCGGTATCGGTATCGACTATGCGCTCTTCTTCAAGGAAGGCGCTACCCGCGGCCTCGTGACCGCGCTTGCCGTAATGCTTTCGGCGGCGACGACGCTCATTTCTTTCGGGAGCCTTTCCTTCAGCAGTTTCGTGCCTGTTTCCACCTTCGGGCTTTCGGTGCTGCTTGGAATATGGTGCTGCTTTGTCTTGTCTCCCTTTAGTCGGGATTGATTTTTCTAAATTTGTCGGCACCATGGTAAAATCCATATTATTCTGCGCAACGCTTCTTTTACTTGTCGCTTGCCATAACACGCATCAGGTGCCGGGGACATCGCCCGTATTCTATTCCGATGGTCGTGCTGTTTCGCTTTTGCCGACATCTGCGATGACCTTGCGTATCGACATGCCGCAGCGTATCGAGGGGAACTTCGTGAAGCCCGACGGATCAAACGATTCTTTCGAGGCCGATTCCTGGGTGCGCGCGAACGACAGTGTTCTTTCTATTACCCTTTTTACCGGATTCGGGACGACTCTCGGCGAAATCACCTATGCCAGTGATTCCGTCAAGGCCGAAAGTTCCGTGATGGATGTCGCGAAACTCAAGACGGAATACCTCGTCGCCGATTTCCAGATTTGCTTCTATCCGTTCGACGCCCTCCGGAAAAATTTCGAGCAGGCCGGTTTCGCTTTTTCCGAGACGCGTTCCGGCGATGCTGATTTTGTCCGCACGCTTTCCGATAATGGCAAGACGATTTTGACGGCACGCAAGTCGGGCCGTGAAATCCACCTGGAGAACGTTCTGCGCCGCTACAGTTACCATATTACGCTGGGGGAGGAAAATTGAGAAAGCCTCTATACATCAATGATTTTGCCATGCACTGCATTCTGGGCGGTGACAAGAAGACCGTTTTTGAAAAGTTGAAGAATGGTACCCGTGGCGAGTTTACAATCTATGATGTGGCCGGCGTGATGCGCCCCGCTGCGACAATCGACCCCGAGTCGCTTCCTCCGGTCGCCTTGTCCAAATACGACAATCGCGTGAATCGCCTGTCGCAGGCGGTGCTCGACCAGATGGAAGGTTCCATCGCCCGTGCGGTAAAAAAGTTTGGCGCGGACCGCATCGGTATTTTTATCGGTTCCTGCGACAACGGTTCCGAGGCTTCGCTCAGTGCCCTCAAGTGCTTTAGGGAAACGGGTGCATACCCCGAAGGCTACGTGCTCGATTACCAGGCTGCCGATTTCCCTGCACGCTACATCGCCGAACGCTTCGGCATAACCGGGATGCTTTCGGTGCATTCGACGGCGTGCGCTTCGAGCGCGAGCGCTTTCGTTTCGGCGCGCAACAACATTTATGCGGGCAACTGCGATGCCGCCATTGTCGGGGGTGTCGATATCGCCTCGCGTTCGGTCATTTTGGGTTTCGCCTCGCTCGAGGCCATGTCCGACAGGCCCACGAATCCCTTCAGCGCGAACCGCACCGGCCTTACGCTCGGTGATGCCGCGGCGTTCTTCCTGGTGACGCGTGAACGTTGCGAGGACTTGCAGGCCGAAGGTTCTGCCGGGCTTTCTGTGGTGGGTTTCGGTGAAAGTGCGGATGCCGACCACATTACCGCTCCCCGCGCTGACGGCGAAGGTGCTTACCAGGCCATGAAGGCTTCCCTTGCAGACGCGGAACTCGATGCCGGTTCTATCGGGTATGTTAATTTACATGGAACGGGTACTCGCCTGAACGATTCCATGGAGGCAGTCGCCGTCAATCGCCTTTTCGGCGAGAATACTCCTGCAAGTTCCACGAAGGCGCTCACGGGGCACACGCTCGGTGCGGCAGGCGCGCTCGAGGCTTCGTTCTGCTGCCTTGCGCTCGAGAACGGGGGAGTCCTTCCGGCGCACCTCTTCGATGGCTGCGAAGACCCGAAACTCCCGAAGGTGAAGCTCGTGAAGCCGGGCGAATCGGCGGACGGGCTTAAATACTGTATCAGCAACTCCTTTGCTTTTGGCGGTTGCAATGTCTCTTTAATTGTTGCTAAGGAATAGATTTATGGAAACTCCCGAATTCAAGACGAGAAGCGAGGTCGGTGAACTTGTCCCCCATGCGGGCAAGATGCTTTTGCTTGACCGCGTCATTCGCCACGACTTAAATGAAGTCTCCATCGAAACGGAGGTGGACATCAACGAGAGTTGCATGTTCTACAGGGACGATAGGCAGGGAGTGCCTTCGTATGTCGCTTTTGAATACATGGCCCAGAGCATATCTGCGCTTTCCGGCGTTTACGGTCGTACCCACGGGCAAAAGCCGAGGGAAGGCTTTATCATGAGCGTGTCGAATTGCAAGCTGCTCGTGCCCGTGTTCAAGGCGGGCGATGTCGTGAGAATTCGCGTCAAGCAGACGATGCGCGTCGACATGGCCGTGACGTTTGACGGCGCGGTCTATGTGGGCGACACGCTCGCGGTTTCGGCTTCGCTCTGTACGGTCGAAGTCGATGATCCCATGTCGATCCTGAAGATGAACTGATATCACATACCATTTTATTATATTTGTGCTATATGGAAAATAAGAAGAGTGTTTTGATTACGGGCGCAAGCGGCGGAATCGGTTCTGCCATTGCTAAGGCTGTCGCGTTGGCGGGTTACGAAGTTGTAGCTCACTATAACAGGAATGCCGCTCCGGTCGAGCAGATGGCGAACGAAATTCGTGAACAGGGCGGTTCCGTTCGCCTGTTGCAGTTCAACATCCGCGACCGCGAACAGTGCAAGGCTGTACTCGAAAAAGATATCGAAGAAAACGGCGTGTACTATGGTGTGGTGACGAACGCGGGTGTCTGTGCCGACACGGCTTTCCCCGCCATGACCGACGAATACTGGGACAAGGTTATCGATACGAACTTGAACGGTTTTTACAATGTGCTCCACCCGATTGTCATGCCCATGTGCCGCAAGCGCAGGGGCCGCATCGTGACGATTTCGTCCGTGTCGGGTGTTATTGGCAACCGTGGCCAGGTGAACTACAGCGCGTCGAAGGCCGGTCTCATCGGTGCTTCCAAGGCGCTCGCAACCGAACTTGCAAGCCGTGGCATTACGGTGAACAGCGTCGCTCCGGGCGTCATTGAAACCGAGATGATTAAGGATGCTCCGCTCGACATGATTCTGCCCGCGATTCCCATGAAGCGCGTGGGCAAGCCCGAAGAAGTGGCAGCCACGGTGGTGTTCCTGCTTTCTGAAGGGGCCGCTTACATTACCCGTCAGGTGATTTCTGTGAATGGAGGCCTCGCCTAATGCGCCGTGTAGTTGTTACTGGTGGTTCGTGCATTTCGTCTCTTGGTTTTGATGCTGATTCCGCATTCGATGGCCTGAAGTCTTTTAAGAACCGTGTCGTCCGTATGAACGATTGGGACGTCTACAAGCAAATGAATACCCGCTTGGCCGCCCCGATTCTTGAACCGCTTCCGCAGTACCCCCGCAAAAAAATCCGCGGTGCCGGTCGCGTGGCGGTGATGGGCCTCCTCTCTGCCGACAATGCGCTCGAAGTCGCCGGGCTTACGGGTGATGTTGCCCTGATGAAATCCGGCCGCATGGGCGTCGCCTACGGTTCTTCGATGGGTAGTATCGATCCGCTGCTCGAGTTCTTCTCGATGCTCAATACGTATGACTGCTCCAACATCAAGGCTACGACCTACATCCGCTCGATGCCGCAGACCTGCGCTGTGAACATCAGTGTGATTCTGGGACTTACCGGCCGCCTCGTTACGACGAATACGGCCTGCACCAGCGGAAGCCTTGCGATTGGCCAGGCATACGAGCTCATCAAGTACGGCAAGCAGGACGTGATGATTGCGGGCGGTGCCGACGAACTCAGCCCGACGGAATCTGCCGTGTTTGATACTTTGTTTGCGACGAGCGTCATGAACGACCATCCGGAACTCGCTCCGGCCGCATACGACAAGAACCGAGACGGCCTCGTGATTGGCGAAGGTGCCGGCTGCCTTATTCTCGAAGAATACGAGCATGCGAAGGCTCGCGGTGCGAAGATTTACGCGGAACTCATTGGTTTCGGTTCCAACACCGATGGCGAACACATTACGCAGCCCAAGAAAGAGACCATGCAGCATGCGCTCGAGTTGGCGATTGAAGATGCGGGAATCTCTCCGGATGCGATTGGCTACGTGAACGGTCATGGCACGGCGACGCACCATGGCGACATTGCCGAAAGCTGGGCGACCTACAACGCCCTGAAGCAGCGCGCGGTCCCGCTCTCCAGCTTGAAGAGCTACATCGGCCACACGCTCGGTGCCTGCGGCGGAATCGAGGCATGGCTTGCCATCCACATGATGAACCGCAAGTGGTTCAGCCCGAACTTGAACCTGAAGGAAGTCGATCCCGAATGCGCTCCGCTGGACTACATTACGGGAACCGGTCGCGAAATGGATGTGGAATACTTCATGTCCAACAATTTTGCGTTCGGCGGCATCAACACGTCGCTCATCTTCAAGCGCGTGTAGTTCCGCGGCCTCCTCGACGGGGTTGCAATCTAACTGTAAAAGGACCGCTTTTGCGGCCCTTTTGCTTTTGGAATCTTGCTTTTTGGATGCGCGGGGGCATCTGTGCGGCGGGTGTCCTAGTGCCCCGGGAATCTCGTGAGCGTCTCGATGTTGTAGCCCTTCAGCACGTCGCGGCCATGCAGGTCGAAGAGTTCGATGACGAACAGGAGCATTTCCACCTTGCCGCCCAACTTCTCGATAAGGCGTGCAGCCGCTTTCGCCGTACCGCCGGTCGCGAGCAGGTCGTCGATGATGACCACCTTCTGTCCCGGCTTCACGGCGTCCTTGTGCACCTCGATGCAGGCGCTGCCGTATTCCAGGTCGTATTCTATCGAAACGGTTTCGCGGGGGAGCTTTCCTTTTTTGCGTACGGGCACGAACGGCTTGTGAAAATGCTCGGCGAGCGATACCCCGAACAGGAAGCCTCGCGCCTCGAGTCCGGCAATCAGGTCGAATTCTACGTTTTCGAGCGCCTTGTAGAGGGCTTCGAGCGTGAGCCTTAGGCCTTCGGCATCGTTCAGGATTCCCGTGATGTCGCGGAACAGGATGCCCGGCTTCGGGAAATTCGGAACGGAAATGATGTAGTCTTCGATTTTTTTCATTTTAATCCCTGTCCAGAATGCTTTCCACGGTGGCGATTATCCTGTCGCGTTCTCCGCACCAGTTCGGGGCGATGAGCATGTCGCTCGGGCTTTCGCCGCTGAAGCGCTCGATGGCGGTCCCGGGCCCGATAATCTTTATCATCTCGGCGACGGCGGCGCAGTATTCCTCGAATTCCAGCAGCTTGATTTCTCCGGCGGAAAAATCCTGTGCCATCACGGTACCCGCGACGATGTGCAGCGGGTGGATTTTCACGGCGGCGAGGTGCAGGTCGCGCACGACTTCGGCCGTCTTCTTGAAATCTACCAGGGTCTCGCCGGGGAGCCCGACAATCACGTGCGTGGTGACGGTGAGGGCGGCCGCCTGGCAGCGCTTTACCGCGTCTTCGAATTCGGCGAGCGTGTGCCTGCGGTTGATGGCCGCGAGCGTAAGGTCGTTTGCCGTCTGCAGGCCGATTTCCACGATGACCGGCTTCTTCTTGTTTATCTCGGCGAGGTATGCCACCTTTTCGGGTTCGAGGCAGTCCGGGCGGGTCCCTATCGCGAGTCCCGCAATTTCTTCGTGGTTTATAATCGGGTCGATGATTCCCTTCAAGTGCTCGAGCGGCGCATGCGTGTTCGTGTATGGCTGCAGGTAGGCGAGGATGCCCGCGTGCGGGTACTTTTCGCGCAGGCGCGGCACGAACTTGTCGAGCTGTTCCTGGATGGAGACTTTCGCCTGGTCGAACACCGGGCTGAAACTGCGGTTGTTGCAGTAGCTGCATCCGGAGAATCCCTTGGTGCCGTCAAGGTTCGGGCAGCTCATGCCGCCGTTCAGCGGGAGCTTGCGCACCTTGAGGTAGTTCGGGAATAGCCTGAGGAGCAAATCGCGGTAGGGTGTGTAATGCATGCTTTAAAAGTAATAAAAATGAACCGCAGGACAATAGATAGCTGAAAAGGCGGGCTAAAAAGGCTGGTTTAGATACACTTGCTACACTTTGGTATTTTCTAAAACACTTCTGTTCATTTTTGTAACCGAAAAAAGGCATTTTATAGAAGTAAAGTGCTGGCCCATAAGTTATATTCTGGGCGAAAAGAAAGAGGTTTATTATGGATTTCTCGAAAGTTAAATCGGCGATTGCCTTTACGGCGGCCGTGATTGCCGCTCCGGCCCTGGCGCAGAACGTGCTGACCAACGGCGACTTGTCGTACGGCGACGGGGGCTGGTACATCTGGAACAACCCGAACGGCCCCGCCAAGTACGAAAGCAAACTTGGCGAAATGGGCCTCGGCGTCGACGGCAGCGAAGGCGTCAAGCTCACGGTGACCGAACTTCCGAATCCTTCGTGGGGCCTGCAATTGCAGCCGCCCAAGTGGCTAGCCGATTCCGCCTACTATACGCTGACCTTCAAGGCGAAGGGCAACATGCCCATCAATGCGATTGTGCAGGGCGGCCCTCCCGACTGGCGCCAGAAAGAGAGCGCCTCGTTCATGCTCACGAACGAGTGGAAAACCTACTCCATGGTGTTCCTTGCCGACCAGAAGGGCTACGGCCTCAACAACGTCACGTTCCATGTGGGCCTTGCCAAGGGCTGGCTGCAGATGGACGACGTAGAGATTGAGAAGGTGGAAGGCCTCGACGACATGACCTGGTACAACAATTCCGCCGCCCGCATCGATAGCCTGCGCAAGAAGGAGCTTACCGTGAAGGCGGCCCCCGGTGCCCAGGTGAAGGTAGAACTCATGCGCCACGCTTTCCCCTTCGGAACGGCCCTCGCGCTTTACCCCAGCAAGGACAGTATCGAGACCTGGTATAGGAAGACCGCCAACAAGTACTTCTGGTACGGCGTCCCCGAGAACCAGTTCAAATGGCCGGAATACGAACCCAAGAAGGGCAAGATCCGCCGTGACGAATTCAAGCAGTACCTCGATTACGTGAACGACTACAAGTGGGGTTTCCGCGCCCATGCGCTCATGTGGGGCATCCAGGGCTACGGTTACGACAAGCATTTCAGCTTCAAGGGAAACTGCAAGGACATCGGCGAGAAGCTGAAGGCCCGCATTACCCGCGACATGACGGAATACAAGGGCCGTATCAAGGAATACGATGTATGGAACGAGGTTTTCCACGAGCCGTTCGTGTTCAACAAGTGCGGCTGGGACATGCTGGACAGCGCCCATGTGTGGGCTCATCGCGCCGACCCGGACGCCCGCCTGTTCATCAACGAGTATAACGTGGTGGCCGCCGGCGAAACCGAACGCCTCTACGACATCGTAAAGGGAATGCTCGACCGCAAGGTGCCCGTGCACGGCATCGGCGTGCAGTGCCATTTCGGCGACCGCCAGCTGAACCCGAACTTCATCAAGCAGCGCCTCGACAGGCTCGGCTCCCTCGGGCTGCCCATCAAGATTACCGAGCTTGACTTTGGCGACTGGCAGAAGGGCATGTACTTCGGTGAAGACGAACAGGCCAAGCGCTACGAGATGGTCCTGCGCATCGCCTTCAGCCACCCGGCCGTGGAAGGCATTCTGCTGTGGGGCTTCTGGGATGGTCGCCACTGGGTCAAGAACGGCGGTATCGTCGCCATGGACGGCCGCGAGAAACCTGCCGCCAAGCTCATCTACGACTTGTGGCACAAGGTGTGGACCACCAACGGGACCTTCAAGGCCGACGAGAACGGCGTCGTGAAGTTCCGCGGTTACCCCGGCAAGTACAAGGTAACCATCGACGGCAAGAGCGAGATGGTCGAACTGAAATGACACGACGTGTCATCCTGAGTGCGAAGCACGAAGGATCCAGACGAGAATTACCCCTGAGGATGCTCAGGGGTTTCTTTTCTATATTTCCCGGTATGAGAAAAAATCTACCGGGTCTTTTGTGTTTGCTTGCCATGCCCTGCTGCGTCCTCATCTTTGTGAAGGTGCTGGCCGTTTTGGGCGATTTGCTTGCACTCCTTGCTTCGTTGCTCTTTTATATCGCCGTCATCGTGATTTGCGTGCTTCTGTTCAACAAGCCTGACCCGCGCAACATGAAGATGGAACACCCGATTATAAAGGATGGCGAAACGCCGTCCGGGGATGCCGCGGGTGGTGCTGAAGCGGAGAAAACCGCCAGTTCCGAGGCTGAGAATAGCGCCGGCAAAGAGGAGGGGCAGTAATGTCTATCGAAGATCGTTCTACGCTTGTTTTTGCGACCGGAGTAGGCCGCGTGAAAGAGGAAAAGCCGAAGGCCGAGCGCCCGCAGGGCGACGGCATCGTGCGCATAACGCTCAAGCGCTTGGGTGGCGGCAAGATGGCGAGCGTCGTTTCGGGAATCCCGCTGGACGAGGATGAGTTGAAGGACTTGGCGCGCGCTCTCAAGCAGAAGTGCGGGGTAGGTGGCTCGGTAAAGGATTTCAACATCGAAATCCAGGGCGACAAACGTAATATTTTAAAAACAGAACTCGAAAAGAAAGGCTATACGGTCAAACTTTCGGGCGGTTGATGCGCTCCGGTGCTTCCGTGGCGTTTTCTTCCACGTTTTTTTCTTACAACCTGTTGCGTAACAGAAAAAGTTGTCTATATTTATTTCGGAATAGGAAAACACAAATGAAAAGACCTCTGTACAAAGCCTTTTTTATGCTTGCCGCCGCCGTTACCGTTGCTGGCGCGCAGGAACTTTCCCCGAAATATTTTGACTGCTGGATGGAAAACGTCGCGCATGTGACCCCTTCCGAACAAGAGCGTCTGGGCATCAAGACCTACGGCGACGCCTGGATTTGTGGTTGCTTCAATGTGGAAGAGACCGAGGGCATGGACTGGCAGGAAGGCGAAATCCTTACGAAAGTGAACAAAGTATGGGATTTGCCGCAATTCCAGATTCTTCCGTGCCATGCGAAGGACTGCAGCGATACGAGTGAAACTTACTCGAAGAGCCTCGACATGTGCGTCGACCACCTGAACAACAGCGGCTTCAAGCTCTCCGACTTCAAGGAGGGCGGCAAGGTCAATGGTGCCGTCGCGCAGAAGTTCCCCGATTCCAAGAAGAAGTCGAAGGGCGACGACAATTCCAACTTGACCGACTTCGGCAAGTATTTCCAGGAGCACAAGGCGAACGCCGACAGCATCCTCTGCTTCTTCCAGTACCACGAACGTCCGGGTACGGAACGATTCCTCGACTGGGACAAGAAGGGCGTGTTCAGCATCTCGGGCCTTCCCGAAAAGCTTTTGCCCGAATCCATCGGCAGTTTCCCCGACTATAGTGACGTGCGCTGCAAGGACGGCAACACGTGGACCGGGTTCCTCGTGAACGGTTACGTCGAGAACGTCATGAACGTCGACGAGGAAGGCAAGTTCCATGGTCACGAGACCGGCTACGGCAACGACCTCACGCTCCCGGCCCGCCAGGGCAAGGACTTCGGCAAGGTGCTTTACACCGCCGAATACTTCCACGGCGTGAAGAACGGCACCGCCAAGTTCTACCGCTACAGCGCGATGGACAACTTGAGCGTGACCGACAAGAAGAAAAAGAAGAAACTCGAGAAGTACTACTTCCTCCACCTCGAAGTCCCGTACCGCAAGGGCGCTGTGCATGGCATGGTGAACATGTTCTCGCACAAGGGATTCCTCATGGCCGAAATTCCGTACTGGGACAACGAAATCCACGGCCGCGTGGTGGTGCACTATCCGTTTGTCGAAGATCCGCAGGCTACCGAAGCTGCCGACAAGAAAGAAATGAAGCGCATCTCCAAGCTGAAGGGCAAGAAGAGGAAGGCCGCCGAAGAGGCTTTCGCCAAGAAGAAAGAAGAGCGCGAAAAGAACAAGCCGAAGGACAAGGTGACCATCGACTACAAGAAGGGCAAGCTCCACGGTCCTAACGATCTCGGCTATTCCTTCGGCAACTACCGCGACGGCAAGCTCGACGGCAAGTACATGACGTTTACCGTGAAGGAGACGTGCTACGACTGGATTCCCGTGAATGGCCAGGAAGGCATCGACTCCACGACTACGAACAAGGTTTGCCTTACCGAGAAGAAGGACAAGAAGAGCTGGGGTACGTTCCGTAACGGCGAACTCCAGGGCCTCATCGAGTGCGCGAACGGTATCAAGGGCAAGGAGAACGTGGACTGCGACCACGCTTACTAGGCGTAGTTTTTTCCGCTGACAAATTTGGCGCTTTTAGTTATATTTGTCGCGAACTTGATGTGCCGCAAGGCCGTCGGTTGCATGCCTGGTTAGTTTAACAGGATAAAACGCGTCCCTCCTAAGGATGAGCTCCGCGTTCGAGTCGCGGACCGGGTATTTACGCTGGTGGATTATTCCGCCAGCTTTTTTTTGTTCCATCGTCACCCTGACGACACTCTCCACAGTCACCCTGACGCTTGGTCATCCTGACGCAGGTCAGGACAGGGTCGGAATGTTTATATCTGATGCTGAGCGTCCTCAGCATGACGGCAGGGTCGGAATGTTTATATCTGATGCTGAGCGTCCTCAGCATGACGGCAGGGTCAGAATGTTTATATCTGTTGCTGAGCGTCCTCAGCATGACATTGGGGTTGGAACGTGCCGCCTTCATTTTTGTATCTTTCATCTCGTGAATAAAAAGTACATTGCAATAGTTGTTTTGTTTGCTCTCTTGCTCCTGCTTCCGTTTACGGTGCAGGCGGTCGCGGACCTGCGTGGCGAGAAACGGTTTGTCTCCTTCGACATCTTTAAGGACGCCGTCTATACCCCGTTTGTACGCGAATCAAACCTCTCTGCGGGGGCGATGCGCCTGGATAGTTTGTGGCGTGGCGCGCGCGAAGCCATCGCTGGCGGTAGCGAAGCGGGCGAGGCGCTGGAACCGGTCATCGGTGCGCTTTCGGATTTGGAGGCGGTCGCGCTGACCGTCAATGCGTATGCGCAGCTCGATACCGCGGAGGCAGGCTACAAGCTGCTCAAGCAGGCGGACACGCTGCTTGCGACTCTCGAAGACGAGCCCGAGAATTTTAAGGCTGCTGATTCCACCCTGAAGGCGGTCGTGGGCGAGTTCGGGCAGTTCTCGCTCTGGCGTGCGTTCCTTGCGGTCAAGCATTATGGCGTATGGACGAGCCGTTACCTGCGCGCCTTTGAGAACAAGGTGGAAGACGAGAATGCGCTGGTGCTTGCTGTGCGCCCGCGTTACCAGCTTGCGGTATGGAACATTTTCAACGATCCGGGCGAGAAGGTTGTGCTGGGCGCTGCGGGCAAATGCATTGGCAAGTCTTGCGGGCGCGAAATGGCCGAGGCGTCGGACCGCTGGCTATTCTACCGGCAGGACGTTGAATTCCTGGTGCAGCCGTCCCCGCTGGACGTGCGCAGCGCGAAGCTCGACAACCCGATTAAGGCGATTGAAAAGTTCCGCGACCAGCTCAAGGCGAAGGGCGTGGAACTGCTCGTGGTGGTTACCCCGGGCAAGCCGAGCATCTATCCTGAACGGCTGACGGGTAATGCGTCAACTGTGATGGCGACGGAATCGCACGGCAAGAAGATTCTCGACTCCCTTTCGGCACTCGGATTCAACACTGTTGACCTGTATACACCGCTGCTGGCTGCGAAGAAGGACGATGCGAGCCTCGGACCGCTCTACCTGAACGATGACACGCACTGGACTCCGCGCGGAGCTGAACTTGCCGCTGCTGAAATCGCCGCTGCCGTAAAACGTTTGGAATCCGATGGGAAAATTAAGTTGGAGGAACTTCAGAAGCATGCTGATGGTAGTTATCCCTTGAGTTTTGTGACGAAGGATTCACTTGCCGACCGCATGGGCGATGTGGGCGAGATGAGCGGACTGAACAAGTTTAATGCGTTCAAGGTGCAGAAGGTGACCGGGCATGTGGTGATGCTGCAGAATATCAATGAAAGAATTGGTATGGCAAAGAGTAGTGCTAATTGCTTGGATTCCTTGATGAAGGATTGTCCCAAACTTGATGATTCTTGCTATTTGGCAAAGAGTAGTCCCTGTGATGAAGATGATGCTGCCTGTGTGCGTGCTTTGACAAAAAGTTGTCCTAAGGGTAGTGCGTTTGATTCATGCTACCATGTTAGAATGAATCCATGCGAGGAAGACGATTCGCTTTATTATGACACGACCGTCACTCCTTTCAAAGACGATTTCCGCAAGGCGAAAATCTTGATTCTCGGCGACAGCTTCAGCCGCATTTACCAGACCGATTCGCCGGTGAACGCTGGCTGGATTGCACACTTTGCGAAGAACATGAACCGTCCGGTCGCATCTATCGTGAGCGATGGCGGAGCCTCCACGCTGGTGCGCGAAAAACTCGCCCGCAAGGCGGGCGTGCTCAAGGGCAAGAAACTCTTGATTTGGGAATTTGTGGAACGCGACCTCCGCTTCGGTGCGGAAGGCTGGAAGGACGTTGAATTTTAAGGAATTTTAATATGGCAAGGCATGGAACGCCCACTC
>CACXXH010000040.1 GCA_902771595.1 Fibrobacter succinogenes
GCCAAGACCCGCCTTTTCGCCGCCATCGACAGGAGGAAGTAATATGCAGAACGAAATCGTCCTCATCGCTTCCATCTTCGCGTTCTTCGGCGGACTCGTCGCCTTCTTCCGCTTCTTCGGCAAGCAGGGCATCTTCGCCTGGACCGTCATCTGCACCATCGCTGCCAACATCGAGGTGCTCATCCTGGTGCATGCCTTCGGGCTCGACACCACCCTCGGGAACGTCATTTTCGCCTCGACCTTCCTCGCGACCGATATCATGAGCGAGATTTTCGGCAAGAAAGAGGCCAGCCGCTGCGTCAAGATAGGCATCCTCGCGAACGTCACCTTCATATTGATTTCCCAGAGCTGGTTCCTGTACATCCCCGCCGAGGGCGACACGATGGCAGAACCCATCCGCACCGTATTCTCCAATACCCCCCGCGTGATGCTTGCGAGCCTGTTCGCCTACGCCATCTGCGAACTGTTCGACGTCTGGGCCTACCACGCCTGGTGGAAATGGACCGAGAAGAAGTTCGGCGACAAGAAGCGCTTCCTGTGGCTGCGCAACAACGGCTCCACCCTCCTAAGCCAGCTCATCAACGTGGTGGTGTTCAACCTGCTCGCCTTCGCGGGCGTGTTCCCGTGGAACACCATCGTCGAAATCCTCATCTTCGGGTACGGCATCTTCATCGTGACCTCCCTGATGGACACGCCGTTCGTGTACCTCGCCCGCCGCATCGCAGACAAGCACCCCGAACTCCTGAAGGAATAAGCCCCGAAAATTGCAAAAAACTTACGGGATTTTTCCCGAAAAGCTCAAATTGCCCCAAAACAAGCGTTTTGGGGCTTTTACATTAACATATATATATGTATCGAGAAATCGCCGCCCCGTTCCTGCACCCGCAGTCCAAAATTCCGGCACGATGAACTAAATTTTTGCCCGAAAAAATGATTTGGACGATTTTGACATACGTGGTCATAGGCCTCCTCGCCGTATCCGGACTGTTCTACATAGCCCTCCTGGTGCGCTTTTTCCGCGCCCTCGGTACGGTACGCGACGGCCAGTCCGACGTGGAGCCCAAGCCCGACGTGAGTATCCTGATTTCGGCCCGCAACGAGTCGGCCGGCATCCGCGCCACCCTCGATTCGGTGCTTGCGCAGGAATATGACGGCAAGTGGGACGTATGGGTCGCCGACGACCGCAGTACGGACGACACCCCGAAAATCCTCGCGGAATACGCGGCGCGCTACCCGCGGCTGCATATCCTCACCATTGAGGACATTCCCGAAGGGGTAAGCCCCAAGAAGCACGCCCTCAGCAAGCTCATCGACGTCTGCGAAGGCGACATTCTGTGCCTCACCGACGCCGACTGCATCGTCAAACCCACTTGGATCGACGGCATCGTACGCGAATTCGAGCCGGGCATCGAGCTCGTGGCGGGGCATTCCTACATCCCGACCGTCCCCGGAAAGTCGAGCGTGCTCATCTGCATGCAGGCGGTCGAGACGCTCATCTACCGCGTGGCGGGCACAGCGGGCCTCGCGATGCACCTGCCGCTCACCAGCACCGGCAACAACTTCGCCTACCGCAAAAGCTTCTTCAAGAGCGTCCACGGGTTCGACAACGTGCTCAAGATACAGAGCGGCGACGACGACCTTCTGATGCAGAAAATCGCGGACGACCGCCCCTGGGCCATGCGCTACTGCATCACCGAGTCCACCTTCGTAACGACAAGCGGCAAGGAAACCTTCAAGGAACTGTGGGAACAGCGCAAGCGCTGGGCATCGGCCACTATATATTATACGCCGAAAATCGTGTTCGTGCTGAGCATGGTTTTCCTGTTCCTCGTCATGCAGTGCGTCGCCGTGGCGCTCTCCCCGCTCAGCTTCGAAATTCTCATCGCGACAATCGTCGCATCCGTCGCCAAGTGCATTGGCGACCTCGTACTAATAGTCCGCGGGCTCCGGATATTCCGGCAGGAGCACCTGCTCAAGTGGTGCATCCCCGTTGAATTCATCCACGCCCCCTTTACCGTGCTGGCCGTGCTGTTCGGCCTGTTCGGGCGCTTCAAATGGAAATAACTGATGGCAACTACGACCAAGAAAACGACAAAGACTGAAACCACCAAGGCAGCAAAGACTCCGGCCAAGACCGCGACAAAGAAGGCGGCCAAGGCGAGCGGCGAGGGAATCACCCTCATCATCGCGGAAAAACCGAGCGTTGCTGCCGACCTCGTGAAGGTACTCGGCGCGAAGTCGTTCAAGAAAAACAACGGATTTTACGAAAGCGACACCACCATCGTGAGCCACGCCATCGGCCACCTGGTGACCATCGCCGACCCGAAGGATATCGACGAGCGCTACAAGGCATGGGACATGAAGACGCTCCCGATGCTCCCCGAAAAGTTCCCGCTCGTGGCGACCCCCGCCACCAAGTCGCAGCTCTCCATCGTAAGCAAGCTCATCAAGAGGAAAGACGTCACGACCATCGTGAACGCATGCGATGCGGGCCGCGAAGGTGAACTGATTTTCTTCTACATCCTCGACTACGTGCTCAAGGGTAAGTTCACGGGCAAGACCATCAAGCGCCTGTGGATGCAGAGCATGACGCCCGCCGCCATCAAGGACGCCTTCGAACACCTGCGCACCGCCGAAGAGATGGAAAACTTGAAGAACGCCGCCCTCTGCCGCAGCGAAGCCGACTGGCTCGTGGGCATGAACGGGAGCCGCGGGCTCACCGCCTACAACAGTTCCATGGGCGGGTTCCAGATTACGCCCTGCGGACGCGTGCAGACCCCGACGCTCGCCATCATCGTGAAGCGCGAGGAAGAACGCCAGGAATTCAAGCCGCAGAAGTTCTGGACCATCGAGGCGGACTTCAACAACGACGGGAACGCCTACCAGGGCAAGTGGTTCACCACCGGCAAGGAAGAAGGCAAGGACCGCGTCAAGCAGATTTTCGACGAGAAGAAGGCGAGCGCGATTCTCGACAAGTGCAAGGGCAAGCCCGGCAAGATCGAGGAGACGACCGTCCCCACCCAGCAGAAGTGCGGCCAGCTATACGACCTCACCACGCTCCAGCGCGAGGCGAACAACCGTTTCGGCTTCAGCGCGAAAACGACGCTTTCCATCGCGCAGGCGCTCTACGAACGCCACAAGGCGACGACCTACCCGCGTACCGACAGCCGCTGCCTGCCCGAAGACTACGTGCCGACCGTAAAGGCGACCCTCGGAAAAATTGAAGGCCCGCTCCAGAAGTTCGCTCTGGAAGCGCTCGACAACAGCTACGTGAAGCGCACCCCGAAGGTTTTCGACAACACGAAGATTTCGGACCACTTCGCCATCATCCCCACGGGCGTGACCCCGAAGGGACTCACCGAAGCCGAAGAGAAAATCTACACGATGGTGTGCCAGCGATTCATCGCGGTATTCTTCCCGCCGGCACAGTACCTGAACACGACGCGCGTCACGACCGTCGAAGGCGAGACGTTCATCACCGAAGGCAAGATTCTCGTGGACCCGGGATTCAAGGCGGTCTACGGCAAGGACAGCGACGAGGAATCGAGCATCCCGAAACTGAAGGGCGATTCCGCGAAGACGCTCGACATCCGTGCGAACGAGGACTTCACCAAGCCGCCCGCGCACTACACCGAAAGCACGCTCCTTTCCATGATGGAAAGCGCGGGCAAGCTCGTCGAGGACGACGAGCTGCGTGACGCCATGAAGGAACGCGGGCTTGGTACGCCTGCGACTCGCGCCGCCATCATCGAAAAACTGGTGAGCGACAAGTATGTCGTCCGTGACGGGAAGGAAATGATCCCGACGGCGAAGGCGTTCGACCTCATCCGCGTGCTCTCGGCCATGAACTGCGACGCCCTCACGAGCCCCGAACTCACCGGCGAGTGGGAATACAAGATGGACCTCATCTCCAAGGGCAAGGAATCCCGCGAGAACTTCATGCAGGGCATCGTCGAGATGACGAAGACCATGGTGAAAAACATCAAGGGCTTCAAGGAAGAGAATACTACCGGCGAGGCAAAATTCAGCCCCGTGAACGGCAAGAAGGTGTTCGAAACCGTGAGCCGCTACACCACCGAAGACGGCATCGTCATCCGCAAGATTATCGGCGGCAAGCACCTCAGCGACGAAGAGATCGTGGAACTCTTGACCAAGAGGAAGATCGGCCCCCTGACCGGTTTCCGCAGCAAGCGCGGCGCAGAATTTTCGGCAGTGCTCACCATCAACAGCCAGAACAAGATCGAGTTCGTGTTCGACGAGAAGCCCGAAGAAATCGAGATCGGCGAGAAAGTGGGGCAGTCCCCCATCGACAACACCGACGTGTTCGAGACGCTCACCGGCTACGTGAGCCAGAGCTACATCGACAAGAAGCCTTCGGGCCTGAACCTCCCCAAGGTGCTCCTCGGCAAGGAGATTCCGCTCGAAGAAATCAAGAACCTGCTCGCCGGCAAGAAGACCGCGCTCATCAAGGGCTTCCGCAGCAACAAGACGCGCAGGCTCTTCGACGCCTACCTCATGCTTGAAAAAGGCAAGCTCAAGTTCGACTTCCCGCCGCGCGAATTCAAGCCGCGCCGGTTTGCCGCAAAGAAAAAAGAAGAGTAATTTGATGTGAGATGTGGGATGTGCAATTACACATCCCACATTATTTATCTCCCGGTAATTCGGGCTTTTTTCGGGGTGGAGAGGTTCTTCACCTCTTTCAGTATCTTTTCGGGCCCGATTTTCGCATAGGCCATCTTCAGGATTTCGGCACAGGCAAGCGTGTCGGCCATCGCCCTGTGGTGGTTAAAATCAGGCAGCCCGAGGGATTCGGTCAGGTTGTGAAGGCTATAGCTGGTGTGCCCCGGGAACACCTTGCGCGAAAGCTTCACCGTGCACAGGCGCGGCGGGTCGAACGCGATGCAGCACCGCTTCATCTCGGTCCGCAAGACCTTGCTGTCGAACTGCACGTTGTGCGCAACAAAGATGCGCCCGTCCAGAAGCTCGGCCACATGTTCCGCAACCTTCGAAAACTGCGGGGCGCCGCTCACCATCTCGTCGGTAATGCCGGTGAGGTTCTGGACAAAAGGCGTAATGGGCACGCCCGGATCTACGAGGGTATGGTATTCCCCCACGGGTTCCAAGCCGTCGAAAAGCGCAATCCCAATTTCGGTAATGCGGTTCTGGTCGCCCGCGCCGCCGGACGTCTCCACGTCGACGACGGCAAATTTCAGCTCGTGCGGGGAGTCCATTACTTGACCGGGACTTCGATATCGAGCGTCGCGTGGTTCTTGAGGTCTTCGACGCGAGCCTTCA
Organism: Fibrobacter succinogenes; assembly: GCA_902771595.1. Classification (GTDB taxonomy): domain Bacteria; phylum Fibrobacterota; class Fibrobacteria; order Fibrobacterales; family Fibrobacteraceae; genus Fibrobacter; species Fibrobacter succinogenes_C. The sequence continues at coordinate 5,296 of CACXXH010000040.1, forward strand.
TGACCTTGGCCTTGGGCCTTCCGTAAAGCGGCACGACCAGCAGGTTCGAGACTCCGGCATCTTCGCTAGCAGTCGCCTCGCTATCGCGGACCGTCTTCGTGAAGATGGCGGTCTTGCCCGTATCGAAAATGGAATAGGTCAGTTCGCGCGTAATGCCCGACTTGATCTGCTTCGTCGGGACCTGGAAATAGATGTAGCCGCCCTTCGGCACCTTGCGGAGGCTGTCCTTGATTTCTTCTTCGGTCGCGAAGTCGGCCTCGAGCGCCATGCGCACGTTCTTCTTCACCTTCTCGGCGGGCTCGTACAAGACGGAGACCTCGAAGCGGGCATCCTTCGGAACGGCCGATTCGCGCACGTCCCTGATTCGCGCATTGTTCTGGTAGTATTCCCAGCGACCGTTATCGTGCAATATAACGGTCGAGCCATTGGATGTTGTCGCGATAATGTCTTCGGCAAAGGAGAACTGGGCAAAGGCAAGCAGGCAGACAAGCACCAGCACGTAGCGGGCTGAATTTCTATGTTCCATACGATAGTCCTATAAATTCTGCATCATCCGGGCGGGGGTACCCGATGTAGCCAGAATATAAAAATTTTTGGAGAAGCATGCCGCTTTCGCCCCGATTTCTTTTTATATTCCGCGCATGTCCGGAAAAACACGATTTGCGCCGAGCCCCACGGGCTACCTCCACGAAGGTCACCTGCTTTCGGCGCTCTACGTGTGGGCCGCCGCCGAAGCGTTCGGGCTCAAAATCCACCTGCGCATCGAAGACCACGACCAGAGCCGCGCACGACCCGAATACATCAAGAGCATCTACGAAGACCTGGAATGGTTCGGGTTCGAATACGACAGCGACAGCATACAAAGTAAACGCAATCCCGTCTACGAAGAAGCGCTCGCGAGGCTCGATAATGCGGGCCTCGTGTACCCCTGCTTCTGCAGCCGCAAGCAGCTCGAAGCGGAGAACCCCAAGAGCGACACGGGCGAAATCGTTTATAGCGGGAAGTGCAGGAAGGTAAATACTTCCATGGACACCCTTGTGCCTTCGGCACTGCGGTGTGACGAGCAGCCGCACAACTTGCGTGTCATTATTCCAGACAAAGTAATAAAATGGCACGACATGCGCCTGGGCGACTTCGACGAGAACCCGAAACTGCAATGCGGGGACTTCCCCATCCGTGACCGCGACATGCAATGGACCTACCAGTTCGCCGTCTGCGTCGACGATATCGACGAAGGAATCACGCATATCGTACGCGGCGAAGACATCCGCAGTTCCACCGCCCGCCAGATAGCCCTCATGCAGCTCCTGGGGCGCGAAACGCCGCCCGCCTACCTGCACCATTCCCTCATCGTCGATGCGACCGGCAAGAAGCTTTCCAAGCGCGAACGCGCGCACAGCCTGCGCCAGGACCGCGATGCCGGCCTAAGCAAGGAAACCCTGCTCGGGCGTGTATGCTTCAAGGCAAATCTACAACCCGAAAACACGCCGCTCAGTCTCGCAGAGGCGATTTCGCTGGCCAAACAGGTTCTGTAAACTCCATCAAACAATAAAATAACGTATATTCTTGGTATGTCGCACGTTACACCTTCGTCCGTCGTTTCTAAGATATGCCAAGAAGCCGCCCTTTACGACAACAAGGACCGGTTATTACATTTTTCGACAAAGTACGAATTCCAGACGCCGCTCCTGCTAGAAGCGGGCGACGCCTTCTATGAAAGGTGGTTACAGTCCGGCACAACCCTTCCGCTCGATTCGTTCCTCCCCGAATCGCAGAACTTCAACGCACAGCAAAAGAAGGACCGCATCGAGCTCTTTACCCACGTCCTCAAGGAGAAGGCCCAAGACTTCGCCAAGTCCGACCTGTACCTGCTCCTCGGGTTCCTCAAGTGGGACGGCAACGCGCTCGCGCCGAGCCTCCTCGTCCCCGTCGACGTGAGTCCCGATTTCAAGTCTCTCTCACTTTCGAAGATGCCTCCCTTGGAAAACATCGTCCTGCGCGAAAGGCTCACCGACATGTCGCTCCCGAGGGCCGAAGACGCCACCGTCAACGGGCAGTTCAGCATCCCGCTCTACTTCTCGCTCTTCGAAAAATCGATCGCTTCCGAGCGCAACTGGAAATTCACGCGCCACGGCATCTGCCTCGCCTTCCTCAACTCCAGCCGTATCAGGCTCAAGAAGAACATGGAGGAATTCTATGGCGACAAGAGGATCGACAGCAACACATTCATCAATTCGCTCCTGGGCGAAGACGGTTTCCAGGTAAAGGAATCCGCCTTTGACGACGGCGATTTCGACCAGATGTTCAACCCGACGGAGCACCACTTCCTCTACACGACGGATTCGCATACCACGAAGGTGACCATCGACGCCCTCCAGGAAGAAACGCAGGGGTTCGCCATCCAGTCGCTTCCGGGAACCCAGAAGATGCGAGTCGCGGCGAACATCGTCGCCGAATCCCTCTCCAGCGGCAAGAACACGCTCGTCATCACGCGACGCGCCGTAACGCAGCAGACTTTCTTCCAGACATGGAAACCGCCGTTCAGGTCGTACGCAGGCCCCGAACGCGACACGCTCGTCGACCAGGTGAATACGGCGAGGAACTACTTCGCCTCTTACTACAGGGCCGTGAACCGCGAAGTCGAGCCCTCGAAAACGAGCCTCACCAACATCCTCGCAGAATTTACGCAGACCCCGAAAATCCGCGGCAAGTTCATGGATTCCATCTTCAAGGAATCGAACATGCTGGATTACGCGAAGTTCAACGAACTGCGCGACACGCTCCAGCAAATCGTGAACCTCTACTTCAGGCAGAACGGGCTCACCGCGCGCAAGACGTTCGAGAACGTCACCATCATCGAGCTATCGCCCGAAAAGAAGAAAGAGATTCTGTCGGCGCTCAGCGAGGCGCTGGACAAAGCAGAAAAGATTTCCCCGCTGGTGCAACTCTTCGAACAAGAAAGTTTCTTCCCGACAGGCATCTACCTGCCGCTGCTCGCCGAAGTCATCGCGCTCATCCGCAAGGACTTCGACACGAACACGCCCGAATACGAGAACTGGGACCTGAAGTCCTCGAGCTGGGACGCCTACCAAGATACGATCCGCGCGCTTCCTGAAGCCGGCGACAGCTGGGTCCGCTACCACAGGCAGACCTCGGACATCTACACCGACAATGCGGTCGACGAGAACATCCTCTCGTTCCGCGACGAATTCGAAGATAGCCTCAAGGCGACCCTCAAGGGGCTCACCGACCGCTACCGCTCCTCCAAGAAGCAACTGCTGAAGGTTCTCAAGCACCCGAAGGAAGTCACATCCGACGCGCACCTGCTCGACCTCATCGACACGCTCCTCGAGCTGCAAGACAACAAGCGCGCCTACAAGGACACGGCGGTCCTCGGCAACCACCTTCTCGGCAAGGACTGGCTCTACGAGAAATCCAACTGGGTGTCCCTGAACAAGAAGATTTCGTTTATCTACAACTTCCGCGAGAAGTTCAAGAAAGACCCGCATTACGACCTGCTGCTCACGCTGCTCGCTCATTGGCACCAGCTCAAGCCGATGCTCCAGCAGTTCGAGGAGTTCGAACAAATTATACAGGATTTGCTCACGACCTCCCGATACCTCACCAAGGAACTCGGGCTCGATACCCCGCTCGAAAGTTTGAGCCTGGACAAGTGGCTTTCTAGAATCAGGCAATGGAGAACCAGCTGGGAAAGCGTCGATGCGCACCTGCACCTTTCCGTGCTGTTCGAACAGGTGGAAGCGTTCGGCTGCAAGAGCCTGCGGCAATACCTGCAGAACCCGGGCGCCATCAGCGACGAAATCGTCCAAGCCTGCACTTACGCATGGGCGGGCACCCAAGTGCAGCTCATCAACAAGAACTTCCCCGAAATTTTCGCATGCGCGCCGAAGGCGCACACGCAGCAGAGCAAGCAGTACCGCACGCTGCTCGACCAGCTCTGCAACGCCAATTTCCGCGAAGTGCACGCCATCGCCGACACCGGGAAGCTCTCGGTCATGAACGTCGACGAAGCCTTCACGCAGAGCAAGGATTTCCAGTACGACGTCGTACTCATTCTCGACGCCGACTGCATCTCAGTGGCCGAAGCCACGCCCCTCATCATGCAGGGCAAGAAGACCATTCTCATCGGCAACCCGCATGTGCCCGCGCTCGAAGAACATTCCTTCGACGCCTTCCTTGACGTGGAACCCGCGCATACGACGTTCTTCCTCGAGAACATCATGACGGCGGCTCTCCGCAGGGGCATCCCCACGCGCGAACTGTGGTTCTCGGATTTCTACTCCGACCCCACGCTGTTCCGCTTCGCAAACGAACGCATTTACAACGGCGGCATCAAGCAGTTCCCGCTGCCGCAAAAGAAGACCGTGCGCCGCGACACCCTGAAGATCGTTGCCGACAAAGTAAACGACATTGCGAAGGCGGCCATACAGCACGCCGAAAAGCACCCCGGACAGACGCTCGGGATTATCGCCTTCAGCGAAACACGCTGCCACGAAATCGAGAACGCCATCAAGGCGCTTATCCCCAAGGGCTCGACGGCAGAAAGCTACTTTGCGCAGTCCAGCCCCGCCATCTGTTTCTTCGTAAAGACTCCGGACAGGGCGACGGACAAGTTCCGCGACGTCGTCTACGTGCTCGCCGAATCCGAAGGCGTCGACAGGACGGGCGAACGCAAGCTCGCCGTGTGCACCACGCTCGCACGCCACGAGATGCAGGTATTCGCCACCAAACACGATATCGACATGCAGGCGAAGGCCAAGCCGAGCCTGTTCCGCGACTGGCTCTCGCACCTCGCAAACAAGAATATTGCGGAAACGAACGACTCGCATATCGCCGACTCCGTGCTGCGCCCGCAGGTCATGGATCTGCTGCAGCACGAAAACATCCACGTGGAGCCCTGCTTCGCCGGAAGCGGCATATCCGTGGGCCCGGTCGTCATCGACGCGAACAACGAGAACCGTTTCCTCGCCGTCATCGAGGATGACTGCACCACCGAGCGCTTCCGCGAATCCGTTGAAGACCGCGAATACGTGCGCCCCGTGATGCTCCGCCAACTGGGCTGGAAGGTCATCACCATCTGGATTCCGTTCTGGTATGTCTCGTACAACGACGAGGCAAGCCACATCATCACGACCATCGCCATCGAGCAGAGCGTCGCGCCACCGCCGTCCGAAGACAGCAATGCGGATTCCGAAGGCGCCGACAACGCGCCACAAATCGAGGCCGTGCCCTACCAGGCCGTACACCCGAAAATCGAAGGCACCGCGCACGACAAGCCCATCGCGGAACTCGACGCGTCGGCGCTTATCGTGCAGATGAAGTTCTATGTGGACCACGAAGCGCCTATCCACGAGGAGATGCTGCTTTCACGCCTGCTGCAACTGCACAACGTGGACCGCGCAGGCCCGATGATTCTCAAAGCGCTGAACGAAGCCATCAAGCAAGGCTGCCAGAAGCACAAGTTCATCAAGACGGGCAAATTCTTCTACTCCACGAAGGACGTGCCTGTCGTGCTCAGGGACAGGAGCGCACGGCCCGCAAGCGAGCGCAAGTTCGCCTACGTGTCGCCCGAAGAACGCGCACTGTTGCCCTCGTCGATGGATGAATTTGCGCAGAAGCAGACACTTGGCGTAATAGATTAAGAAGCAAGATTAGGAAACAAACAGCCCCAGTTTAACAACTGGGGCTTTGCAATATTCCATAATAACGTGGGGCAACGCAGGCCAGTGCGGATTATCTTAACTTAACAACCAATGCGTTGATATTATAAGCAGACAACTCGCGGGCCTTGTCGTCTGCGGCTTTCTTGCTAGTCCAGCCACCGCCACGGAGCTTGTAGAACGGGGCGTCGAACACGACCTGGATGTTGTAGCCGGTAGAAGCGGAAATCTGCGCCCTGCGGCGTTCTGCGGCGTCGAAATCGCCTACGGCCTCAAACTGCAGCACATAATAGCCGTTACCCTTGGATTCCTTGCCTTCCTTCGTCTTGGCTGGGAGGGAAGATACATTAGTCGTGTCACGGAGCGACGGGCTCAATTCGGGCTTGTATTCCTTGCCACGGAAAAGGGAATCGATATCGGTAGGTTCACCCGCCCATACCAGGGTCAGGAGAGCGCTAGCAAGCAGGCTAATAGCAATTTTACGCATGCCACAAATGTAGAAAAAGAAATCCCCGGGCAAGCCGGGGATAACTGCAATGTGGGTCTGCTACAGCCCCGCAATGACACCATGTGTTACTATTTCACCTTGCCCTTGCCGCGTTTCACGCCCCAGACTTCGGTGAGTTCCTTCTTGGCCTTCTTGCCCTTGTCGCCGAGTTTCACATAAGACGTGTACTTAGCGATGTAGGCGCCCGTACCAACAAGGCGATGCTTCTTCGACAGCATGTTCCAAGCAATGAAGAAGTTACGCGGATACTTCACGCAATCGCCTTGACCAGCGAGCGTATGCTCAGGATCGGGCGAGAAGAACGGATCCGTGCACTTGATCTTATCACTCTGGCGGGCGACAAATCCACCAAGGTTCGTGTAGTAATCCACCTCATAGTAGAAGTAGATTTCGTTCTTATCGACCTTTGCGTAGTCATCGTCAGATCCGATGATGGCGCCCATGTCAGACTGCACATAGTGACCAACCACATTCGGATACATCTTCTTGACATCCTCGAAGCTTTCGTTTGTCTTCACGGGGTAGACCTTGCCCACCGGATCCTTTTCCGAAATCAACTCAGGATTAGCATAGGCGAAGCTAATAGTCCTCACGGAAATCTTCGCATCACCCACAACCTGTACCCACGGAGACGGCAAGCGTTCCGTAGAGTTGTAGTTCGTCGGAGAATTCCAGTGCATATTTTTATCAGCAGCCTGGCGGAGCGTATCCGAAGCAGTAGTGTCAAACTTCGTCGTATCAGACCATATAATAGCATTAGCATCGGCACGGAAGCGGATGTAGTCACCCACATGCGGAGTCGGGTTATCAGCATCGCCATTATAGAAGCGCAAGGTGAGCGTATCCTTACCACGCTGCGGTGCCATCAGGGACGTGGAATGAGCAAAGCGATCGCGTTCAAGAGATTCAACTGCAGAATTCAGATAGAACGTAAACGCCTTGGTATTATAAGACGATTCCGTAATAATAACCGGCTCGGAAGCAACAACCCTCAACTGGTCATATTCGCCATCCTTTTCTGCAGAGACTCGAGCAGAAAGGATAACCGGCGCAATGCGGTCCGTAAGTCCCTTCTCGAAGAAGGTCCTCACAGGCTTGTGTTTCCATTCGTATTCCGTGAACGAGGCAATCTTGTTTTCGCGTTTCACGAGGGTCTTGATATTGGCGGAGAATGTCGTATCCACAGAGAACACGAGCGTACGGCCATTATCCGGACTGCGTTCAAAGGCTTTCCAAACCATAGCGGAATCGAACTGCGTAGAGCATTCCATCAAGGTGTCCCTCTTGTTGTTCGAAAGGCCCAAATTGAGGGGATTTATCTTCGTCAGATTTTCATCGTCGAAATTCAAGCAAATGAATTTCGGCACGGAGTCCCTGTCAATCTTGCGGTCATAGATAATCGCAAGGGAATCCGCACGGCCATCCAGATAGTCGGCAGACGCACTGTGATATTGAGACGGAATGTTCATCTCGCCAAGCGGAGCTCCCTTCACGTCGAAAATATCGGCGATGAGCGGCATCGGTGCAGGCGGCTTGTAGAAGTGCATGTTGCCGTACGGAGCAGCAACGTCATTATTTTCCACTGAGCCGACTTTTATAGACGCAGAGTCGGTGGAATATTCTTTGTTCGAACGCAAGCGAATAAGCGAAATTCCTTCTTCAAAGGAATTCACCAGAATTTCGAGGCCATCGGACTTCTCGAGAATGTCTATATCAAAATTGCATTTCGTGCAAATATGATTGGTCGACGGATCCACGACAAGCAAGTAGAGGTCCACATCGGCTCCCACCCAGTGGAAGTATTCTTCGCCGTCTTCGTCTTCATTCGGATCTCCAGTCACCCAGTCCCATTCAGTCACGTTGCCATCGGCATCCTTCGCTTTCGGGTTCGCAAAGGTGAGTTGCGGCGTATAGAACGTGAGTTCTGCATTGGACTTGCCCACATTGAGAACAACCTTCTGCGACGGGGGGGTGAGGCCAGCCAGCGGGGCTTCCACCCAGAACGTATCAATACCGGTCGGATTCACTGTTCCCGAGTAGGGAAGCGTAACAACATCGTCATCGCCACCAGTTTCACTCTTGTAGACGATTGCTTCACCCGCAGTAATCGAGAGCAGGTAATTCTGATTCATGGCGGAGACCAGGTCTACTCCATGCTGACCATCAGGTGCGGAGATGTAAATCGGAATACGCGTACCACCCAGAGCGCTTCCGACAAATTTCCACGAAGTTCCCTCGGGATACGTATTAGTCACTTTGTCGACGTTTTCAAACTCTACATCTTCTGTAATAATACCGAGCTTACCTCTGATATAGAACGGTTCATATTCCTTCCTTCTATCGTCAACTTTATACCACAGACGATAGGATCCTGGAGGAAGTCCGGTAATCATACTTTCATTGATGATAGGCTTTCCCGGATTCGTAAGGTCGATACCATTGTGAACCTTGCCACCAATCGGCAAATTGGCACAGTCATTGCAGTTTGCAGGTATTTCGTTCTTTTTGTTCGTTATATAGTATTGAATCGTCTGGTTGATATCATCACCACACTCAATTATAGGTTCATCGTCACCGGCACCCTTACCAAGTGCTTTAGAAGCGCAATCACCGCCTCCATTCGTTTGCACACAGACCTCAAGCTGCTTGCCACCTTCTGGCAGAAGGGTTCGATTGGCAAAGATACCAACGGACTGCTTAATGTACATGTTCGTCTTGATAATCACGTTAGTCATCGTTCTGCGGCGGTCGCAGAAGAAGATGTCGATGTCGTAATCCTTGCCGGGTTCGAGGAAGCCGGGGCCGTATGCCGTAGATTTGTTCAAATCCTTGAGAACCACATGTCCCGGAGCAGCAAGATGCGCGCCGCCGTTATCCACAGCAAGTTTCTTGTTGATGAACACCCAAATGTCGTCATCGCCGCGGAAGGTAAATTCCTGGCTCTCTTGATAAGTGAACGACGCATGCGTCTGGAAACAGTACTGCTGGTTGCGCAACAGCTTCTTGTTCTTGTTCATCTTCTGCCAATCTTCGCGAATACCCCAGTTCCATACCGGAGGCTGGCTACCTTCCTGGAATTCGTGCGTGGCTCCGCAATCGATACCACCGGACCAGCCCGCCGTATTGCAGTAATGGTCGAAAGCCTTGACCGAATCATAGAGCGGCACCGGAGCAGCAGCTTCTCTCTTCGTTCTTGCCTTAGGAGTCGGGCCCATCCTGACCCCATCAAGTTCAACGACACCGGCATCGCCATGCGTTCCATGGGTAACAACAGCCGAATCAGCAGTATACGTATAAGCATCAAAATCGCTAGGCCATTCCAACGGGTAGAAACCACCCGAGAATACACAGTTCGAGGAATCCGCATCGCAGCCGACCGTATGCGCGACATTACCGGCAAGGTCATAGTGCGTTGAGTCGGAATCGAAGCCCCAGCGGGAATCCTTGCCATAATGACGGAAGGGCATGTCGTAGCACTGCACCTCGTTCACGCCTTGCGTATAATTGAACATCGCTTTAAAGTTTTTCTCAGCTTCGTCCGGAGTGTTACCAAAGCACATCTGTGCTTCAGGGGAGCCGGAATATTGAGGTTTGCCATCCGGTCCGAGGTCTTTCTTGACCAATCCCGAGAAAACACCCACGCACTTACCCGGACCCACAGGGTTTCCGTCAGAAGTGAAGGCCGAATTCAACGATTCGTCGGTATCGTAGATGATTGCAGCGAGATTATAACCACAGTCGCCTTCGACTTCCGGAAATTCCATATGCCAGCCGGAAGGTACTTCTTCTAATCTCTGAGCCTCGTCGGGAATGAAGAATATATTGTTGCCGTATTCACCACTTTCAAGAACCACCGACAAGTTTATCGGAGTAAAATCGCTTCCTTCGTTCGTTATACCGGCCATCCCAAACTTCTGCGTCGGGTTATTCCTAAGGTAAATGACGACATCGCTAGGAGCCGTTCCAAACACCATATAGTGCCATCCGCAGTAATCTGCCGAAGGAATCATGCTGGTATCCTTCTTGACACCGTTCTTGGTATAAGAAATCCACAATTCGTCAGACTGCCATTCCTTCTCTTGCGGAAGAAGCACATAGAAGAACTTCGCATCGGGCGCCGTACTGCCGATATAAGTCTTGCCCGGGTTCAGCACGTCTTCCGCAATGTAAACCTGGCCATCATCAGAATGCGGACACGGGAGCGTCGTCATGTTAGCACGAGCGTTGGCATCGTACGGGTTCTGGTGCATCCACACTGTATCCGTCACGATATAGCTGTTCATGCCCGCAGTCATGCTGTTCGTAATGCTGAACGTGTTTGCGTAGTCCGGAGTGCCAATGGTCGACAAATCTATCTCAAAATACCCTTCAGCATTCGTCTCGGTGACCGCTTTAGAACCAGCAGCGTTGTTCTGGCCCGTAAAAATCGCCTGCGTCCAACCGCTAGGAGCCTTGAAATAGGCAGTACCCATACACCCGGCAAATGCCACCTGAACTCCGGCTACCAACATAGCCAGGCCACAAACGCACCCCCACAAGTTTTTTTCGTTTCTTTTCATAATCAGCTATCCACTGGATTAAACATTCCAAATAGCGATGCGGACAAAGCGACCGCATCACTACAACCAAATCAAAATTTACCTTTTTTTTATCCCCTATAATCTGTTTTTTTTGTGCCATAAAGCGAAAAACCCCGTTTTTTCGCCTACAACCTAATTCCGGTGCGTTCAATCACGTTATTCCGCATGCGAAAAAGCGCCTCCGCAAAAGCGGAGGCGCCTCATTTCAAGCCTGTCTAAAGCTTCGGTAGAATTTTATTTCTTCCTAACAGCCTTATTTTTCTTTATGCGCTTCACACCCCAAACTTCGGTAAGTTCCTTCTTGGCCTTCTTGCCATAGTCACCCACCTTCACGTAGGATGAGTACTTGGTAACGTACGCACCAGAACCCACGACACGATGTCCCTTCGACAACATGTTCCAAGCAATGAAGAAGTTACGCGGATTCTTCACGCAGTCACCCAGACCATCCTTCGTATGCTCGGGATCGGAAGAGAAGAACCCATCATTGCACTTGATTTTGCCGCTCAGACGGGCGACAAACGCACCGAGGTTCGTGTAGTAATCCACCTCATAGAAGAAGTAGATTTTATCCTTATCAACAGATGCGTAGTTGTCGTTAGAACCGATAATGGATCCCATATCAGACTGTACGTAGTGACCAAGGATACCCGGATACTTTGTCTTGACGTCTTCGTAGCTCTCGTTCGGCTTCACGGGGTAGACCTTGCCCACCGGCGTCGAATCCGTAACACTAGACGGATCAAGTTCGGCGAAACTGATGGTCTTCACTGCAATCTTCGCATCACCCACGACCTGCACCCACGGAGACGGCAGACGATCCGTAGCGTCGTAATTCGTCGGAGAATTCCAATGCATATTCTGATCGTTAGCCTGGCGGAGCGTGTCGGTAAGCGGGTCGATCTTTACGGCATCCATCCAACCCAGTTCATCGGCACGGAAACGGATGTAGTCGCCCACATGCGGAGTCGGGTTATCAGCATCGCCATTATAGAAGCGCAAGGTGAGCGTATCCTTACCACGCTGCGGAGCAAGCTGAGACATAGAATGGAAGAAACGTTCGCTATCAGTCTTCTTGTCAATAGCAGAATTCAGGAAGAACGTGAACGACTTTGTGCTATTACTGCCTTCGTAGAATACCGGTTCAGAAGCAACAACTCTCAACTGGTCATACTGATCATCCTTTTCCGCAGTAACACGAGCCGAGAGGATAATCGGAGCAATACGGTCGGTAAGTCCCTTCTCGAAGAAGGTCCTCACAGGCTTTTTCTTCCATTCGTATTCCGTGAACGAGGCAATTTTGTTTTCGGAATTCACGACGGTTTTGACATCGACAGAGAACGCCGAATCCACAGAGAATACGAGGGTACGTCCGTTATCCGGGCTGCGTTCAAAGGCTTTCCAGACAGTCGCGGAGTCGAACTGCGTAGAACATTCCATTTCCTTATCTTTCTTATTATTCGAGATACCCATCTCATGGGGATTTATCTTCGTGAGGTGGTTTTCATCAAAGTGCATGCAGATAAATCTCGGCACGGAGTCCTTGTCAATCTTGCGGTCATAGATAATAGCAAGAGAATCCGCACGGCCATCCAGATAATCCTTAGACGCAAAGTAGTATTGAGACGGGATGTTCATCTCGCCAAGCGGAAGGCCCTTCACGTCGAAGATATCAACAACGAGCGGCATCGGTGCAGGCGGCTTGAAGAAGTGCATGTTGCCATACGGGGCGGAGATGGAAGGATTATCCACGGCGCCGACAACCATACTTGCAGAATCAACCGAGTATTCCTTGCTAGAACGCACACGAACAAGAGCAACACCATTGACGAGATCGGACACTTCAATTTCAAGCCCATCGGACTTGCCGAGAGCATCCATCAAGAAGTTGCACCTCGTGCAAAGCGCATCACCCGCACTCGGATCCAAAGCAATAAGATACAAGTCGACGTCAGAATTAACCCAATGGAAGTATTCTCCACCATCTTCGTCGAAGGAAGGATCTCCTGGTACACTCTTCCAATCCGTCACGTTGCCAAGAGAATCCTTCGCTAGCGGAACGGCGAAAGTGAGTACCGGAGCATAGAACTTAAGCTCCGCAGAAGTGTTAGCGACAGTAGCCGTAACCGTTACATGACCAGTTGTCGGGAATCCGGCCATCGGCACTTCGACCCAGAACGTATCGATGCCATCTTTGTTAACAACAGCCGGGTACGGAATCGAAAGAGGAGTGTCATCATTCTCGTTCTTGTAGAGGTTCACACCATTTCCATTAGAAGTAGACAAAATCAACTGGTAAGCCTGACCACGAGCCGAGGAGAGGTCGACATTGCCCATATCATCGGGTGCGGAAACATAAATCGGAATACGAGAACCAGCAAGGGCCGTGTTCACATACGTCCATTGGGTATGATCCGGATAACCTATCGCAGTGTCGCCATCAATATTCTCGAATGTAACATCTCTTGAGACAATACCGAGATTACCCGCGACACGGAACCTGTATTTCGCTTCCTGCGCCTTGCCAGTAGCGGCGGCAGCAGGATCGTCAATCGTAATATACAGGAAATAGATACCAGGCGGAAGCCCCGTAACCTTCGAATCATTTATAACCGGCTTTTTCGGGTTCGTGAGGTCGATACCATTGTGAACCTTGCCACCAACCGGCAAGCCAGCACAATCAGCACAAGAGGGAGGATATTCACCCTTGCGATTCTTAATCGTGTAGGTAAGGTTCGTAGTAATATCATCGCCACACTCGCTAGTCTTGGACTGGGTTCCGCCACCACCCATGGCAGCAGTAGCGCAGTCAGAGCCGCCTATCTTATCAACACAGACATTCAACAATTTATTGCCTTCGGTCATAGGCTGGACGGTAAAGTTAATACCGGTCGATTGCTTGATGTACATGTTCGTCTTGATAATGACGTTACTCATCGAAGTACGACGGTCACAGAAGAAGATGTCGATCGGGTAATCCTTGCCCGGTTCGAGGAAGTTCGGTCCATATTTGGTATTCAAGTTCTTCAGCACCACGTGGCCAGGAGCGGCAAGGTGGGCACCGCCGTTATCCACGGCAATTTTCTTGTTGATGAACACCCAAATGTCGTCATCTCCGCGGAACGTGAATTCCTGGCTTTCATTATAGGTGAAGGTCGCATGGGATTCGAAACAGAAATGCTGATTGCGAGTTTCCGTAGTATAGTCGCAGCCATCGCAATCACCCCAACGGTTAAATCCGGGCACGCCAAAAGCGTCTGCACAATAACTACCCCAGCACCAGAGGTCGGGCTCCGTGAATTCGCTACCGTCGGCAAAATAGCCCTGGCAGTCAGGAATCAATCGTTTCACACTTGCGGCAGGTTCAAAGCCCGGAGTTGCGCAGACGTAGTCAAGGTCAACTCCGAACACAGCCTTCGAGTTATTCGGCACAGGGCCGGCAGCTTCACGTTTGATTCTTGCAGCCTGAAGCGGACCCGCCCTTGTCGGAACTCCGTCAATCATCAAGGTTACCACGCTAGTATCCGAAGAGTTTTCCAGCGGATAGAAGCCGCCAATAATCTTATTTCGTCCACTCATGGTGACCGTAGAGTCGGAATCAAAGCTCCAATGCGTATCCGTGCCATAGTGGCGGAAAGGCATGTCGTAACACTGGACCTCGTTCATACCTTGAACATAGTTGAACAGCGCCTTGAAGTTTTTCTCAGCTTCAGTGGCACCTCCAAAGCAATTCTTGGCAGCCGTAGTACCAGAGAATTGGGGCTTGTTATCGGGTCCCAAATCTTCCTTGACAAGGCCATGCTGCACGCCCACACAGGCATCAACTAACCGATTGTTATTGCCTTTATCTCTACCGCAGCAATCAGAGAATGCCGAGTTGAGGCTCATATCCGTATCGTAAATCACGGCAGCAAGCGTGTACACGCACGTTCCAGAAACGCCCGGGTCGACAGTATACCATCCCTTGGTATCTGTTCCTAACGGCCAGTCGTTATCATCCGGGATAAAAAAGAGCTTGTTCACCGAGAAAGCATCGAAGACCCTTTCCATATCAAGCGGAACCGCAACAGAATCTTCAGTCCACAGGCCGTTCAAGCCAATCTGGACCGTCGGCTTATTCTTAAGGTAGATAATAGCATCGCTAGGGGCCTGGTTGAAAACAATGTAGACCCATCCACACATAGCATTATTGGGAACGAGGGCTGTATCCTTCCTGGTTCCATTGGGTTTGGTGTAAGAAATCATCAGGTCATCGGACTGCCATTCCGGATCATCGGGAACAAGCATGTAGAAGTACTTCGCATCGGGTGCAAATTCACCTGTATAGGTATAGCCTGCGCGCTGCGGACTTTCTGCCACATAAATGGAACGATCTTCACCAGGGCACGGAATAGTAGCATTATTCGTAGGCCAGTTGGTGTCATTGGTGTTCGTCGCCGCAAAAGCGAACCTGGATGCGTTGATAATCTCGAGGCCGGCACCCGAAGCCTTGTTGCCTATGGAAAATGCCGGGCTTTGGTTATCCGTAATTCCGAGGTTGGCAAGATCATATTGGTAAAAACCTTCATCATTTAACGTCATTCGCTTAACATTATTGACGTTCTTTCCACCAATATAGGCTGCAGTCCAATCATCAGGAGCCTTCAGATAGACAGTCCCCTTACATGTGACAGGATTGGTATTAAACTGCGCCATAGCCCCTTGAATCCCAACAAGGAGCACCATGATTCCCAAAACAAACCCGGTCAGCGAGGTCTTGTATTTCTTCATAATGTGGTTTTCCATTTTAGTTCTCCAGCCATAGCAATGCAAGAAAAGCATACCCAAAAGGACCAGCCTCTTGCGATGCCACACCGCCTAAAATCTATCCTTTTTTTAAGCAAAAAGGCAAATTTTTTTGCAAATAATTAAATAACTTTATTATGGCGGCGCCAAAGTCACCTTTTTTTTGCGTATATCACACTTTTTTGAAAAAAAACGCCACGAACCGTTTTTAAAACTTTACATTCCAGGACGTTCCAGAGAAGGCCAAAAATTCCATCCGGCACCCTGTCGATGCTTATTTTTTTATAATATATACCGACAGGCAACATTTCAAAGTTGCACATTGTATTTTAAGCGAAAAGGCGTACCACGGAGATAGAAATGCAGGACCTCGACCAGACCATCGTCACACCGGGCAAGACCCTCAAGTTCGAGAAAATCGAACTGAGGCCGCACTTGATTATCCTGTACCCGCAGACGCAGTTCAAGCAGATCGCCCTCGAAAAGGGGACGGTGACGCTAGGCCGCGGCCAGGACGCCGATATCAGGCTCGATGACGAGCTCGTGAGCCGCAAGCATTGCACCCTGACATTCGACGGCATCCACGTAACAGTCGAAGACCTCGGGAGCACCAACGGCACCTTCGTCGACGGCCAGCCCGTCGTGCGCGCCTCGCTCGATTCCGACAACCGCCTGCAGCTCGGCAAGATGGTGATGAAAATCGAGTTCAAGGACAAGAGCGAAGAAGCCTTCGACCGTGCGCTGTACGAAGCGGCCACCATCGACCCGCTGACCAAAATCAGCAACCGCAGGAACTTTTTCGACCGTAGCCTCGGCGAGCTCGCCCTCGCCCGCCGGAACAATTATTATGTCCACACCATCATGGTGGATGCGGACCACTTTAAGCGCGTAAACGACACCTGGGGCCACCAGTGCGGCGACATGGTGCTCAAGGAAATCGCCCGTATCCTCTCCGAAGAAAAACGCGAATGCGATTTGCTCGCCCGCTACGGCGGGGAGGAGTTCCTGCTGCTGCTCGCAGGCATCGGCCCCGAAGACGCACGCAAGAGCGCAGAACGCCTGCGCGCCTCCATCGAGAGGCATCGTTTTTCGTGGAAGGATACCGTCATCCCCGTGACGATTTCGCTCGGGCTCTGCACCAGGCAGGGCGAAGATATCCCGAAAATCGAGGAAATGATCGCGGAATCCGACCGCATGCTCTATACGGCAAAGGAATGCGGGCGCAACCAGGTCGCCTTCCGGTAACTGTATTGTATTACGTCATGCCGCAGTCGAGCCTAAGGCGAGACAAGGGCATCCACAGATAAAAGCAAGTGGACACTCTTGCGCACTGGTGCTTGCAGCACGGCGGTGTGACGATGCGTGAAGAGGGCATGCGCCCCTGCGGGGCGACGCAATAACGGCTATTCTTCCAAGCGGTAAATCTTGATGTCCTTGATGTAGAACTTGCGTACCGAGCCGCCGAGATTCAGTTCAAAACGGGCAAACGGGGTACTTTCGAGCGGGGAGAATTCCTTTTCGAACGACTGGCCCGAAGTCTTCACGAGCGGGTGTTCCTGGAATCCAACAGTCTCGTAGTCGTCGTAAGTGCCTATGCGGGCAGTAATCCGGCCTTCCACATTCGACCAGATGGTGAACACGCACTTATACTTCTTGCCAGCGACAAGCGCCACGTCTTCTTGAAGGAGCTGCACGCTGTAAGACTTGTTTCCGCCGTTCGTGACATCGACTTCGAGCGTGTAACCGCCGCTCTTGGATCCGACGACATTTGCGGTCGCCTCGCCTCGCATCTGGGTAAAGAATATCCAGTTGTTAAGCCCGTTCGAGAAATCTCCGTTCACGATGGTGTTATCGCTCATCGCGCCGACAACGCCATCCCAGATATCCTTGACAAAATCCTCGTCCTCGTTGCCCTGGGCATCCTTATAGCTGTAACGCAACGGGCGGAAACTCGGTACGAAGTTCTTGTTCAAAGCCTGCCATATCGCCACATTGCTCGTATTGTCCAAACGGATGACTCCGTCTTCGTCAATTTCCGCCTTGGAGAAGTCAACTCCCTTGACAAAGCAGCGCACATGGAATATTACAGACAAATTCGCAACACTGTCAGAAGAGACGTCAATCTGCGAGAGGTGGTAGCGCATTCCGACCTGCTGGAATCCGTTCAAATCGTATTCAAACGGAACGTATTCGCCTTCAAGCAGCACACGACCACGGATAACTGCATTCGGGCCCTCGGGCTTGAACATCACGCCAATTTCCTTCAGGTAGCCCCCGTCGTCGAGGTTGATGGACTTGAAGGGCTCGTCGACCGAAGTGCCCTCCGTAAACGAGATGGGCAGGAGTCCTTCGAGAACATCCTCTCCGGGCCAGACGCGATTTCCGTTTTCCTTGACATCGGGAGGAACGACAGAATAGTAACTGGAGTACGTGATGACATCGGTCAGGGTCATGGTAAAGGAATCCAGCAGTACCGGTTCCTTCTCTTCATTGGCCGGCTTGCGGAGAGAACCCGGAACCACCTCGGTGTAGTCCACCGAGAAGTCCGCCGTCAGGGCAAACGCGGGATTCCCAATTTCAATTCCGGCAAGAGATTCAGAACCCCCATCGGAAGAACAACCGATAAGCAAAGACGCCGCAAGCACGGGGCACGCTAAGAACCCATAAAACCGCATCACACTCCTCGAGTCAGCGGGAACAGCTGTATATTCACCTGCACCACATCATCACCCTCTCCGGGTTTTGCAGAGAAATCTAGTAGTTCCTTGCGCATGAGTTGGATATGTTTCTTCAAATTGGGGAAATCTTCGCGCTTAATACTGAACGTAAGTGCAGATATATCGCGTTCTGCGCTCGGAAGTTCCGAGAGCATATTGCTGGAAATGCGCAGCATCTGCTGGTGGTAGAGCTTAACCATCATGTCCTGCACCTCGTCGTCGGTGGTGAGGAGCGGGTCGCGCTGGCGGTAACCGTTCGCGGTCTTCACCAGGAGGCCGGTTTCCAGCAGAAGTTCAATTGATTCAGTGACCTGCGAAGGCGTCACCATGCCGTGGAGACGCTTGCTCACCAGGTCGGGAATGGGCTTGAAGCCCTTGAGGCCCACCATCTCGAGAATCACGGAATGGTGCCATTCCCTGAATATGCGGAACTGGGCCTTGTCCATCTTGTGGAGCTTGGAACGCGGGCTCGCCTTGAGGAGCTGCGCGTAGTACACCTGCTTTTCGGTGTCGTTCTGGGCCTGGTTGAAGAAGACGAGGCTTTCGAAGTAGGCGGCCCTCTGCTTTTCGAGACCGAGACCCTGGATAATCTTGAGAACGGTCCCCTTCGTGATGTTGCGCTTGCCGTCGATAGTAAGCTTCAAATGGGCGTGGCTAGAAAGGCCCGCCTTTTCGGCAAAGAACCGCAAACTGAAGGAGGGCTGCGTCTGCTTCTTGTACTCGTAGTAGTCGCGAAGGTACACCCTGAAATTGGTGTACTGCAGCACATCCGGTTCGGTTGAAATTATTTTCTCTCCGTTGTCCATACCCATAAGATAGCAGCATCGAAAAGCGAATTGCAAAAATAATTGTACTTTCTCGTTTACCCAAGTAACCAATTCCGTAACCATTTTTTAAGCAATTAGGGCATTTTTAGCGAAATTTTGGCATTTTTCGTGCAAAAAAGGCCCCGGCGGCAATGCCAGGGGCCTTTTTCGAAATTTTCTGTACCGCCGAATTCCGGGATTACTTGAGAATCACGTTCTTCGCAGCGACCATGCCGTTCTGCTTGACAGTCACGATGTAACGACCGTTGGGCACGATTCCGGAATGCCATTCCAGGGAGTGGAAGCCCGGCTGGAGGTTTTCGCGAGAGATGTTGGCGACAACAGCACCCTTGAGATTTACGATGGAAACATGGACGTTGCCAGCAGACTTGAGTTCGACAGTGACGGCCGAGTGGTCAAAGCCCTTGATTTCAGGAGAAAGCGGCTGAGCAGCAGGTGCAGCCTGTTCGACGACAACCATGTTTACATAATGTTTTCAACATAACGAAGCGAACGATTCCTAAAGTACCAGTGATTATTATTACGTTTTTCAACACATCTGTAGTAATCTTGCAAGTCATCACCAATATAATTTCCTTCTTCATCAAATTTGGGCACAGGCTCCTGCCACAATTCTTCTTTAGTACACGAGACATCATCCTCATCATCTACACGAAATTCGGTATAAATAATATTGTTTACGCCAGGATTGTTGGCAAAAACACCATAGCTTGCCGAGAACGGATACGCTTTACCGTCCGGCCTCTTACTCACTAGGCAATATTCCAATCTCGCATTATCATCTATGACACTCGGCCATACTGCCGACGACCCTTTAGGCGCATTCTTGTTTTTCGAATTTTCCGTATCATGATAACGGGCAAACGATTTTGAACCCAACGGACAAAACTGACTCGTTCTCAACACAACATAATCGTACTGAGCATACAGCGACTTGTTAGAAGCATCAATAACACAGTAATCAAAATCAACATGACCCTCAAGATCAATTCCCGGGTGGTCACTTGAGCCGGCCGTGACTTTCGTATTATTGTTGTGGTTCTCCACATCGAGGGTTATAGTAAACTCCCTTTGACAGCTAGCCTTGTTATCGACCTTGATAACGCCGATAGTGGTCCTCCATAACGAACTCATCGGCGGCAAGACTTTCTCATCTCCCGTCCATTTAATCGTATGGTAGACCACATCTTTTCCATCTTCGACGATTTTCTTGATACGTTTCTTAATCGAATTGTCTGTTATACCATGCCAATCCCAATCATTTTTATTTTTCGTGTCCTCATCGTCTATTTTGACCCAATTGTGCATAACATTGCTAGAGGACGAGGGATTGGCAAAAACGCCAAATTCCTTCTGGAACGGATACGGGTATTTCGCATTTTTTTCTGCAGGCACAAAACAGTATTCCAATTTGGCATCGTCATCAATAACACTTGGCGAAACCTGAAAATCCCCCTT
This sequence comes from Fibrobacter succinogenes, assembly GCA_902771595.1. Taxonomy (GTDB): domain Bacteria; phylum Fibrobacterota; class Fibrobacteria; order Fibrobacterales; family Fibrobacteraceae; genus Fibrobacter; species Fibrobacter succinogenes_C. Next base: position 25,852 of record CACXXH010000040.1, read on the forward strand.
AGGCGAATTTTCATTGTTCTTATCTTCTGTATCGTGAAAACGAGCAAAAGCAAGCGCACCTTCCGGGCATTTGTCGTCCAATCTCAGCACCACGTAATCATAGGGTACCCTGGGGAGTTCGTCGTAATCATAGACACAATACGTGAACGCCACACTTTTTGTGCCACCTATTCCTATGGGAGTCTTGTCATCTCCGTAATATTCCGTAATGTTATTTTTGTCTTCCGCATCAAGGGAGATTGTTATCTTACTACGTTCATTAGGGCATGCATCGGTCAAAACACCAATTTTCGCGGCAAAACTCATCGATGCCGCCAAAGTAATTAGCATATATGTTCTTTTCATTTTTACTCCTCGCAAGAAAGGGGAATGCAATATAAAAAAAGCACATGTTTTACGCTATTCAAAAAAGAATACATTTGCATAACATTTTCGTTACAAGCTATTGCAACACAGAAAAGCGCCCCGAAAAGGAGCGCTTCTTTTTGATATGTTCTTTTATGTTACTTCAAAATCACGTTCTTCGCGGAAACCAGGCCGTTCTGCTTGACGGTCACGATGTAGCGGCCGTTGGGCACGATTCCGGAATGCCATTCCAGGGAGTGGAAGCC
>CACXXH010000041.1 GCA_902771595.1 Fibrobacter succinogenes
GACATGGACAAGATGGAACACGCCACCCACAAGAAGATCGTGTTCGAAGCCTTCAGCCGCCAGGTGCCTTCTACCCGCGACATCTCGCTGGAAGTGGCAAAGTCCATGACCCACGAGGACATCGTCGCCCGCATCAAGGGACTCAACCCCAAGAATCTCGCGAAGATCACCCTCAAGAGCATCTACGAAGGCGACAAGATCGAAGCCGGCAAGAAGAACATGGTCTACAGCCTCACCTACCAGGCCATGGACCGCACGCTCACCGACGACGAAGTCAACAAGGCCCACAACAAGCTGCGTGACAAGATCGTCGCGAACGGCGACATCGCGCTCCGCTAAGCCGCGCCTATATAAAGATTAAAACCGCTGAGGCATCCTCGGCGGTTTTTTCTTTTAGTCCTTCACGCAACGGATAGGAATGGCAAATTTGTACTTTTCGTTGACTCCCAGGTTCGTCGACCCGGTAGCAGCCTTCCCATCGTACATAATAAACATCCAGGCATATTCTTCGGCATAGTCGAGCGACCAGAAATAGCCCTCCTCGCCAACTTTTTTGAATTCATCCGTATCGAAAAGGTAATAGCCGCCCGGCAGCAGCGAAAAACCGTAAGTATCGATACCATATTCCCAAAGGTAAGCGCTCCTGAGCGTACTGGCTCCATAAGGCCACTCGTCATCCTCCCCTAAGACAGCCACTTGAGGCGTTCCCGTTGCCGACACATCTTCAAGGATATGTATTTCCGAAGACGACGGCAAATGCCAACCGTCCATGCAAAGCCCCTGGATATGGGTCAAGTCACGGCAGTCAGTCCCGTTGCCGCATTCCCGCGGATTTTCGGGATCGTTCGCCAGGGCGACCGAGTCGATGGCCGCGCCCCACGTATAGAGCCTACCATATTTTATACAGCTGTCCGGTTCATTGTCGTAGCACCAGTTCTTCCCGAGCAAGCTCGGAGTCAAATCGCTATCCGCATAGCCCAGGTTTTCCGCCATCCAGACAAGGGAATCGATGGCTATCGTCTTATACACCTGCCCGTCGCGTTCGTCCACGACTTCGCCATAAGAAAGTTCAGGGTTCAAGTAGCGCCACGAGAACTTTCCGTCGAGGCGCCCGTTACCCATTTCGTTGAGGGAAAGTCCCAGGGCATCCGCACAACGGCTCTTCAGCTCCGTAGCCGTACTGTCCATAAACTCTTCCGCCGTTTTGTTCGGCATGATTTCCTGGGTACAGATCAAGTGAAGTTCATTGCACGCAAGCCCGAGCTGATCCTCGACCGATCCCTTTGCATTTTCACAGCGTTCCACGAAGGAAAGGGAGTCCGCCTTGCATCCGGCTGCCGGATTGTCCATATCATAGGTCTTGTCAAGACGGTCTACGACAATAGCCATCATGGAATTGCGCTGCAAAAGCTGCGTAAAGAGTTCCCTGGCAGAATCAAGGTCCACCACAAGCCGGACGCCGTTTTCATCTTCATAGACATTCACGGTGCAGACGGCAGAGTCGGCCCCCATATCGGTATAGTTAAAGTAGGGCTTCGGAGCTCTCAAGAAAACGACATTGTACCACGAAACGGACGAATCCCCTTCGAGCACGACCTTTTCCGAATCGGCGGATTGTTCCGGCTCCCAGGTTTTCAGGAGTTTGAGATAAGCGACGGTATCCTTGATAATCTGGGCATTCTCTTCTTCGGTCGTGCCATGCGCAAGAAACTTGTCGTTTTCGGAACAGGCCAAGACAATGGACAAAAGGAGCAAAAACGGGGAAAGCCACAGGAGAAATACAGGAACGAACTTGCGCATATATGGACAAATATAAAAAGGTTGCCGGCTCTGTCGGGCTATTCCGTACGCCCGACCTCGGCTAGCAAAAAATCCTCAATCCGTAAGCCCTTCCAAAACTGTTTTTCGGCTGCATGACCGATGTTTTTAGGCTATTTCGGCAGGTTCCGACTTCGCAGCGTTTCCGTAGCCGTACAGAATGACTGGACAGAGCCAAAGGGTCATTTTCGCAGCTTTTTCGCAGTTTCGACCCAAAAGTACGGTCTGGCCCGACAGAGCCAACGGTCACAGAACCTATTTGCCTTTATTCAAAATCATCCTGCTTATTTTTCTTCCAACAGGTAATCCAAGATTTTTACCAGCAATTCGTTGGCGGGGCCCATGGCGGTCTTACCGGCAATGCGGATGTCCTTCGGGTTTTGAACGTAGTCAAAACCTGCGGCAATGCCTGCCTTGATTTCGTCGTCGCCGTTCTTTAACATGCTTTCCATGGATTCGGGCGTGGCTTCTAGATGGAACTGCAATGCGATTCCGCTGCCGATTTTGAATGCCTGATTCTGGCAGGCTTCACTAAAGGCGAATGGTTCTGCAATGCCCGGTAGTTCTGGAATGTCAAAGGTTTCGCCATGCCAATGGAAAACGTCCAGGCTTTCGGGCAAATTCATTTCTTCGACTGCATCGCCGGTGAAGGTGACGGGGAACCAGCCGATTTCCTTTTCGGGATTTTTCTTGATGGCCGCGCCAAAGGCGCTTGCGATCATCTGGGCACCGAGGCAGATTCCCAGAAGGGGCTTGCCCAGCTGCACCATGTCGCAGCAAAGTTCTTTTTCGCGAACAAAATGAGGGTACTTTGTTTCGTCCAGAACGCTCATGGGCCCACCCATCAAGATGGCGAAGTCCACGTCGTCTTCATGAGGAATGGGGTCGCCGGCGTAAAGGCGCACGATATGAACGTTGTGCCCCTTGGCCTGCAGGTAGGGGAGAATCGCTCCCGGACCTTCGTATTCAACATGCTGAAAAATATAGGTTTCCATAACCGCAAATATAAAAAAGACCCGCGATTTCTCGCGGGCTAATTTTTTGGGCGGTCGGATCGCCGCAGCAGGTTCGCAGTAATACAAAAAGGCTTGACAGAGCCGAGGTCATGACCGCAGTGGAAATGCAGTTGGAATGCAGTTTTTTTGTAAAAATCGTAAAAAAATACAGTTTGACTTGACAGAGCCAGGTTGCCTACTGCACAAATTAACACTCTTTGACAAAAATTTTTGCTATATTGGTGGCAAAGGGCGGACCGGAGCCGCGAGTTCGGGCTCCTTCCGCAACAAATCTCGCGAAGAACACCCTCAAGAGCATCTACGAAGGCGACAAGGCACGCAACAAGCTGCGTGACAAGCTCGTCGCGAACGGCGACATCGCGCTCCGCTAATTCAAAAGCATATTACAAGAAACGCTCCCGATGGGGAGCGTTTTTTTGCAGTGATAATTCCTAGAATTTTCCGACTTACTCCAGCGTAGCATGGGCAGCGATGGTGTAAATCGCGGTAACGTCCTTCGCCTTGAGCGGCACGAATCCCCAGCCGTCACCCGGGTTCAACTTCTTGACAAGCGTCGGGATGTCTTCTTCCTTCGCGCCGAGTTCGGCGAAGTTGATGGGCATGCCAATGGAATGCAAGAAGCGGCGGAAAGCCTTGATGCCCTCGAGGGCGGTGGCCTTCGGGTTCTCGAAGTTCATCTCACAGCCGAACACGCGGGTTGCCATCTGGGCAAAACGCATCACGTTGTGGTCCACCACGTATTCCATCCAGGCGGGCATGATTACCGCGAGGCCCGCGCCATGGGCGCAGTCGTAAAGCGCCGAAAGTTCATGCTCGATGGCGTGGCTATTCCAGTCCTGACTGCGCCCGCAGCCCACAACACCGTTGTGGGCTACCGTACCCGCCCACATGATGTTCGCACGCACCTGATAGTTGGTCGGGTCGGCAATGGCGCGCGGCCCTTCCTTGAGCATCGTGATGAGCAGCGCCTCGCAAAGGCGGTCCGTCGTCTCGACCTCGAGCGTATTCGTGAAGTAGCGTTCAAAAACGTGAGCCATGATGTCGGTAATGCCGCAGGCCGTCTGGTAGGCCGGCAACGTGCAAAGGAGCGCCGGATTCTGCACCGCGAACTTCGGGCGAATATGCTCGCTGCTCGCACCGCGCTTGAGCATGCCATCTTCCTTGGTCACCACGGAGTCGCCGCTACCTTCGGAACCGGCCGCCGCAATCGTCTGCACCACGCCAATCGGGAGTGCTGCCGTCGCCGAGGCCTTGCCATCGTAAAAATCCCAGAAATCGCCGTCGTAAACCGCACCCATCGCAATGGCCTTGGAACTGTCAATCGTAGAGCCGCCGCCCACCGCCAAAATAAAATCGATGCCATTTTCACGGACAATTTCAATGCCCTTGTACACAAGCGAATCGTGCGGGTTCGGCTTCACGCCGCCAAGCTCCACATGCGGAACGCCAACAGCATCGAGGCTAGCCTTCACTCGGTCAATGAGGCCGGAGCGAACCGCCGAACCGCCACCGTAGTGGATGAGCACCTTGGTGCCGCCATACTTCTTGACGAGCGCACCGCATTCACTTTCGCGGTTCATGCCGAATACAAATTCCGTAGGGCTGTAGAAATTGAAATTTTCCATATTCCATCCTTTTTTGTTTTTTGCTAAAAATACACGATTTCAACCGAAAATGCGGACAAATTCGGTTTTTTCTGTGTACAGGGGGAAACAGGAAGAGGTAAAAACTGTCCAAGGGGAAGTTGAATTGGCGTTCTAGAACCCGTCTACGCCCTCGAACACGATCTCGTCAATTTCCATGCGGGAACCGCTGTATATAAAGATGCTGAATATGCCTATCTCGCTTGAGATTTCGTCCCACGCTACCTGGTAAATTTTGTCATTCAGCGTTTCTTTGCCGGGGCGTAAGACTATCTCGGTCCATTCGTCGCTAGCATCCGCTAACCACAGAGCCTTGTTGTAGTTGTTATTCTCGACTTCGCGGTAATGTTCAAGCGCAACAGCGAACGAGCAGTCCCCCCGGACCCTCATGCGGATTGCGGAGAGTGCGCTCAGGTCGTAGTAGCCGGAATCAAGCCCTAAGTGCGTTCCGAGCATGACATAGCCCGAATCGGCGATGGTAAACTGCAAAGAAAGGTACTTCCCGTGGGCATCGTCATCTTTCAATGCACCCGCAAATCCGTCCGTGATATTCGGACTTTCAAATGACGCGTCCCCGTGTGGCATGTAGTACCAGCCGTAATTCGGGTAGTCTTTCGCCAGGTTGTTCAGGCTGTCCCCATCATCGAAATTCTCGAAGACTAATTCGCGGGTCAGCTCCCAGAAGCGCATGAGCGTATCGACGGACGTACCCGCATCAAGCGAAACATCGGCAACGGGCTGATTGTTCGCGACAACAGTATATAGACCCGTCGGAACATGCGAAAAGACAAACTCGCTCCCGTCATTTTTGGCCCAATAGGGCGTGGCATCGAGCATCAAGGAACTGCCCAGGACCATAGAATCAGAGGCGGCAGCTCCGGTGCGCACCGTGAGCGACACGGATGGTAGGAGTTCAATTTCGTCTGCCTTGGAATCAGCCGCATCGAGTTTAGTCCACACCATGAGCGAGGAGTCTTCGCCCGCAATTCCCTCGACATAGCACCTTGCTTTCTGGCACTGGTCCGACTGAATTTCAAACAAGACCTTTCCGGAATCATCCGCTGTGGCGGTTTTCAAAGCAGTGACATAGGACGGGAGGAACTGCGATACATCTTGGACTTCGGACGGACTGTCCGCAAGAACAGCACCGGGACGCTGGTACAAGGTAACGCGAGCCTGCGGTATAGGCTTGTGAGCCCCGTCGAACGCAATGACGGCAATCCCGTTCGTCGTTTCGCTCGTAGCTCCCGCAGTTTCGGGCCCGCTATCGGAACAGCCCGAGAACGCAGCCAGCGCGAGGCTGAATGCGGTACAGACCGACAAGCGGGACTTCATCTCCTGAAACACTTTCATCGTTCTTCCTTTTTCATCATCGGGAACAACTGGAAATTTAATTGATAAACGCTGTCGCAAATTTGCGAAGGCATCGCATTGACCACATTTACGATGGATTTTCGCGTCTCGGCGAGGATTTCGCGGATTTTTTCAATCTGTTTCGAGTCGAGCGCCATCGTGAGCGTGCTGATATCGCGCTTTTCCTTGGGGGTATCGGTGATGGACTTGCGGGCAAGTTCCGTAATGCTCGCCTGGTAGTCGCTGATGCAGGCGCTCAGCCAGTGTTCCTTCGTCTTGAGGTGGGCCTCGGTTGGTACCACGCGGCCGTCCTTGCGGGTATGCGCGAGCCCGAGCTGCAACAGAGCGTCTACTGCGGCCTGTACCTGCGTGGCGATGAGTTTCGGGACGCTGCTCTCGCCGAGCTTTGCGGCATCCTGCGGCCCGCGGTAGTCGAATACGTCCAGCGCCGAGCGGATCATCGGGTAGTACCACTGCTGGAAATAGCGGTAGCGCGCTTCGTCGAGTTCGCGGCATGCGGCGGGGCGCATCTTCTGGAGCGTCTCGAAATGCTTGCGGACCTGCTCGTCGTTTTTCGCCTTGCCGTAGGCGACCATCTCGCGGAAATATTCCGCCTTGGCTTCCTTGAAGCGGAAAAACTGCACGAACGTCTCGATGCACTTGGGCGAAACGTGGCGCTTGCCCTGCAAAATCTTCACCAGGAGGCTCGCATCCATGTTGACCGCAGTGGCAAACACGCGGTAGCTGAACGTCGGGTCCAGCGACTTTTCCAGTTCGTAGAACTCCTGCAAAAACTTGCGGTAGTCGGAATAGTCGTATATGTTGATCTTGTTTTTCGAAAACATGGCGGGCCTGCCGGTATAAATATAGTTTCTCGCTATTAAATTTCAAATTTTTTTCGGGTCAATTTGTAAATTTTTTCACAACAATGTTGACTTTTTTGTCCACATCCGTGGGCATTTTACTGGCGGCACCCCGCAAAACAAGGTATATTCAGTATAACCAAGGAGTTTCAATGAATATCGGCCTTAAATTCGCAATTCTCGGTCTGTGCGTCTCGACGGCGGCATTTGCCACCAACTACGAGGCGGAATCGGCAACGCTCTCCGGAGGTGCCAAAAATGTCAACGCCTCGGGCGTCTCGGGCACGGGATACGCCGACATGCAGGAAGGCAACATAACCTTCGCAGGCGTCACCGCAGAAAAGGCGGGCAAGTACCAGGTGACCATACCTTCGCAGGCGTCACCGCAGAAAAGGCGGGCAAGTACCAGGTGACCATCCGCTACAAGGCGGGCGAATTCAAAGCAAACTACGTCGTGGTAAACGGAGCCACTTCGGGCACCGTCGATTTCGAGGCAGCCACCAACTGGTCCGACGTTTCGACCATCGTCACCCTCAAGGCGGGCACGAACACCATCTCGCTCGAAAAGTACTGGGGCTGGATTAGCGTGGACTATATCGACGTGGAGCCCTATCAATCTGCGGCTTTCAAAATTTCTGCGACCCCGGTCACCCCGAACGCGACCGAAAGCGCCGTGAAGCTCTACAGTTTCTTGCGCGAAAACTTCGGCAAGAAGACGATTAGCGGAATCATGACCGGCGACATGAGCGGATACACGCTGGGCGCCGACTTCAATACCCACGACGACGTGAAGTACATCTACACGCGCACGGGCAAGTACCCGGTTCTCGTCGGTCTCGATTTCCTTTTTGCGACAGGCCCGAAAGCATCGCAAAGCTGGAACATGGAATATACGAACAAGGCGATTTCTATAGCGAAGGGCCTCTGGAAAGCGGGCGGCATTCCCGCATTCACCTGGCACTGGAAGGACCCGCTGGACAAGGATGACGCGTTCTACATCCAGGGCGCAGACAACGGCCAGGGATACACGACATTCGATTTCGCGACGGCGTTCAAGAGCGGCACCACCGAATGGAACACCGAAAGTGCGGCCTACAAGGGAATCGTCGCCGACATCGACCACATTGCCGACTACTTCCTCGAACTGCAGAAAGAAGGCGTCGCGGGCATTTTCCGTCCCCTGCACGAAGCGGGCGGCAAGTGGTTCTGGTGGAGCATCAATTCAGGTAAGCAGTTTGCGGCCCTCTACCGCCTGGTATTCGACCGCATGGTGAAAGTCAAGGGCGTGAAGAACATGATCTGGGTGTTCAACCCCGAAGGTTCTACCGTCACCTCCTGGGATCCGGGCAGCGAATACTACGATGTGCTCTCCATCGACATCTACAACAGCGCAAACGATCATTCCAGCAACGCGAGCGCCTTCGACAAGTTCAAGAGCGCCTCAAAGGGCACGAAGATTCTCGCACTCAGCGAAAACGGCCCCATCCCCGACGTGAACAACATGCACACCGACGAAGCCGTATGGAGCTGGTGGATGCCGTGGTATAGCACCTGGAGCGGAACCTGGCCCGGCCAGACAAAGGATGCCGTGTGGAAGAGCAACATGGACGACGAACGGGTTCTTTCGCTCGAAGACATGCCCGGCTGGGACAAGTACACGGCGAACGTCCCTCCCGATACGACAATAACGCCTCCCGATACGGGCACAATACGTATCGCGACAGCTCCGCGCCTGCTCGGGACAGCAACCACTATCGGAATTTTTGACATAAACGGCCATTACATGGGACTCACTACGCAGGGGCTTCCGCAAGGCCGCTACGTCATCCGCAAGCAAGTTCAGGGCCGCACCGTGAATACAGTTTACCTCAAGAAGTAAAGGACAGAAAGGGAAGTGTATGGGATGCATGAATAAAAAAGTCGTTGTCGCCTCAGCGGTGTGTTTCTGGGTTGGTTTGGCAAACGCCATAGTCCCGAACAAGTTGGTTTCTGGCGGTTTGCCGGCACATACGGGGGCGGCAACGACCGATTACTTGACAGACGGATATCTAACAAACTGGAAGAGCAGTAAAGCCAAGGAAATTGCACTGAACGTGGGTGAAGGCCCCACGAAACTGCGAATCAACTGGGAATCCTTCGGTGATTGCGCCTGGGCCACCGACTTTACGAGCGGCTGCGGGCACAGCGGCGTCGCACTTTCAAATTTCAAGATTTTGACCTCCGCAAATTCCACCAACGGTTCTGACGGCGACTGGGTAGAGGCGGCAAGCATCAAGAACAATCCCGTGATGGCGCGCGGCGTCGACATCGAATTTGCGGGAAAGTCGTGGTTCAAGTTCGTGAGCGAAGGCGACGTGGGCCAGATTCTCGAAATCGAGGCATTCGACATGAGCGCGGGCGGCACTGACACGTGGTTTTTCATGGGCACGAGCATCAGCCAGATGGGAATCAAGCAGCAGGATACCGACTCCACGACGGCACAACTCATTCACGCCCGCTTCCCGGAATACACGCCCGCCATGCTCCGCGGAGGCATCGGCTGCATCAACAGCACCGAGGTCGTTGAACATTTAAGCGAATACCTGGAATATGCGGGCAATGTGAAGTTCTGGGCCATCGAGATGGGCACGAACGATGCCTGGGGTGGCGGCGATTGGAACCTTGCCACATACAAGAAGAACATGCAGACGATTATCGACTCGGCGAAAGCGCACGGTATCACGCCCGTGATTGCACGCATCATCGCGACCGATTCATCGAAGGCAGGCTGGCAGGTGAACCCCGCATTCCTCGAAGCAATTGACAATTTGACCGAAAAAAACAACCTCCCGAAGGGTCCCGACTTTTTCGCCTACTTCAAGGAACATCCGGAACAGCTTGCGAGCGACGGCGTTCACCCGAACGGCGACAAGAAGGGCGGACAGGCGATGCACCACCTGTGGGCCGAAGCGCTTGCCCCGCTTTATGCCGCAGGCGACACCACTTCGAAGGAACGTGACACCACCACGGCCTTAAAGCCGTTGAACAGCATCAAGCTAACGGTCCAGCGCATCTATGCAAGCGGCAAGGACGTTGTTATCGAAGGCCTTAGCGGCAGTCCCATTGAAGCAAGCCTTGTATCAGCGACAGGGCAAATCGTATCAAAACAGAATCTTTCGCTAGGTTCCAGGCAGGTTCGCTTCGCGAACATCCCTGCCGGTAAATACATCGCCGTGATCCGTTACAAGTAAGCCCCAACAAACTCCTTAAACGAATAAGGATTCGCCAGAGCTTTTTACCGCATCGGAAATTCTTCGAATGCTCTGCTGTTCGCCTGAAGGTTGCTTCCCTTCCAATCAAAGAGCGCCGGGCCCCACGCACCACCGAGCGTCGGTTCCCAGAAGAACGTGCCTATCCAGCGGTTCATTCCCTTCACCATCTCGTTCGTGCGCTTGCGAGAGCCGTCGAACTTGTAATGGTTATCGGAATCGCCACCGTTGTATTCCGCAACGATGAACTCCAGATCCGGATAGCTCGAGGTGACTGTCTGGAACAGCGATTTCCAGTTGTCAGGTGCACCGTCGCCATACGCCGTATAGGCCGAGAACCCCATCACGTCGGCAGGAACCTTCTGATTCTTGAAGATTTCCGTCATCCACCAGGTGACCGTATTGGACTGGCGGATGCGCTCGATGTGCAGCACCGTCTTGGTCGAAGGCGAAACCTCCTTGACCGCCTTGATACCCGCCTTGAAATACTTGGCCGCGTTCGCCTTGCCGCTCGCAGTACCCATGTCGCCGTTAATGGCGGTGGAAGCCTTGTCGACTCCGTTGCCCCAGCAGTCCGTCTTGCTGTTCGGCACGTGAATCAAGATTCCCGGAGTCGTCTCGTTACCGACCTGCACCATCGCGGGGAGCGCATTCACCTGTTTGAGCGCCTTCATCAAATCGGCGGTATAGGCATACACGGAATCGGCGAGCACATCGGCACTGTTCACCTTGCGCCAGCGTTCCGGAATAATCTGCTTGCCCGGATCCGCCCAGTTGTCGCTATAATGGATATCGAGCAGGAACGCCATGCCGGCGGCCTTGATTTTCTGTGCATAGGCGACGATATGTTCCTTGTCGGCATAAGCTTCGGCATCGTGCTCGCAACCCGCTGCGGCATAGCCGTACTTGGCCTTGGGATCAACGAACGTCTTAAGGCGGATAGCATTGAAACCGTGATCCTTGAGAAGCGTAAAGATGTCTTTTTCGGAACCGTCCACGTCATAGAACTTGGTCCTGTTGCGTTCGTATTCCTGCACGGTGGAAATATCCGCTCCGGAATAGAAAGGGAATTCAATCGGAGCATCGGCCGACTGCACCGCAGAAGATTGCGGGGGCACTACGGAAGAAGAAGAAAGCCCCGGGTTGGAATCCGATGAACGCCGGAGTCCAAAGAACGAACTGGAACTCGGATACGGATCCCATAAAATCGAAGAAGAATGCGGAGGTTCAAGGAACGAAGAACTCGCCGGCTGTGCGCCAGACGAAAGATCAGCATCGGACGAAAGTGCCGCATCGGACGACGCATCAACACCGGGCTGAGACGTGTCCGCGGATGAATCCCCCACGATTTCGAAGTCATATCCGGCGGAACCACCGCCGTTATCACACGCTACAAAAAAAGCGGAAGCAAACACGGCAAAAGCCGCAGCGCCAAAAAGACGGCAAGCCGCCCGAAACTCAAAACAACCCTTTCTGTTTCCCATACCCTAAATTTAACCTAAAAGTCGCCTTTGCGATGTAAAAACATTCAAATAAAATGCCCTTACAGGCCATGCCACGCGACACGCCCCGTTTGGCTTGTACCATCGCATTTTACAACCGTCTCTCAAGCATTATTTTCACAAAATTGTAAATTCACACCATGAATTACTGGGATTTGCTCGCATCTGACAACGAAGCCGAAGCCATCAATCCATAACGCAACGGATCGATAATTTATCCTGTTTGATTTCAAGGCCCACTACCGCCCCACTGCCTCCGTGCATTTTCATGCAGTACGCTGCCTTGTTTGTGAGTTCTGTCGAACTCCAGAAATACGCGGATTCGAACTCGTCATCGTAATTTTTGTCATCGAACCAGCCGCCTGCAGGCAACGCCGAGAATGCGTATGCATCAGTACCACTAAATAATTTTTCATCCCATCCACCCATTGACTTGAGCATTTTAGCCGCTGTAGATTTACCACCGACGGTTTCTAGCAATGTTTCAAGCTCGGCCTGCGTCGGCAGATGCCATCCCTCAGGGCATACACCACGCACCGGATAGGTTGGCGAGCATATTGGACCATAACCGCAATCCACGCCGTTCGTAGACCACAAGCCCGCGCTATCCATTGCGCTTGCCCATGTGTAAAGGCGACCATACACGGTACAGTATTTAGTAGAATCGTTGTAACAGCTGCTGCCGTCCGTTTCGAAATTCAGATTCTCCGCCATCCACACCTGATCTCCGATTTTCACGGTCTTGTAAATTTGGCTATCGCGAGAGTCGGTGAGTGCGGGACCCTTAACGGAACTGTCCGGTTCCTGCTTTGGTTCAGAGCCGTCCTTAACGCAACGGACTGAATTCCCGTCTTTCTTGTAAGCTTGAGAGATGATTACACGGCCGTCAAACATATTAATCATGTACACTATGCCGGAACTAATTTCCGTAGAACTCCAGAAGAAAGTGGAGGTTCCCTCGTTGAAATAAGTTTTAAACTCTTTGCTCCAGTAGCCAACAGGCAACGCCGAGAACATGTAGTCATCCGTGCCATTGCCGTCTTCACCATTCTGATCCTTCCAACCACTCGTCGCCCTAAGCATCTTGCCAGCTATATCGGAACCACCGACAGCGTCAATCAAGGTTTCGAATTCACCCCTCGTCGGCAAATGCCAGCCACTGGGGCATACGCCCTGCACCGGATATGTCGGCGCGCAACTTTTACCATCACCACAACGTTTACCATTAAAAAGCCATGTGCCAGCGCTATCCATTGCAGCGCTCCACAGGTACAGGCGGCCATACCTTGCGCAGTTCTCAGCGGAATTGTTGTAACAGAAACTGCTAGAATCCAAACTTTCCGTCGGCTGCAGATTGGCGTAATTCAAATTTTCCGCCATCCAAGTCTGCTCGCCGATTTTAACGGTCTTATAAGTTTTACCATCGCGGGAGTCAGTCATCTCCCCCATAACCACGGTAGACGGGTCAATAGTGCCCTGAGCACTGCCGCTGCCGGATTTCGGCGATGCGCTCGACGAAGAATCCTTCACGTCGGAATGCGTGAGAAAATCGCTATCATCGTCACCGCAGGCAACCATGATGGTCAACGCCGCCCCGACAGCCAATAACTTCGTTGCATTCATATTTTCGCCCCTTTTTATTTAAACATAATATACACTAAAATGCCCTGACTTTACACAAAAGCTGAAAAATCAGCCTAAAAAATGTAACTTTACACCATGAATTACTGGGATTTGCTCGCATCTGACGCCGTACAAGGCTTTATCGAAGAAGCCCTTTCGCGCAAGTGGGATGCGTTGCAGGTCTCGACTGCGCTACACAAGGCCGGCTACAGCAACGAAGAGCGCGCCACCATCATGGACTACAAAGCGCTCGTCCCGAAGTTCCGTGAAAAATTTTTCGAAGAAGCAAGCCGGAAGGGAAAGTTTTTGCTGTGCGACAAGCTCGCATTGGAGCAGAGCACCGCGCAAGACATCGGCCGGTGGAAAGCGGGAATTTGGCCTCACGAAGGTTCCGTGAACGACCTGTGCTGCGGCATGGGCGGTGACAGTTTCTTTTTGCCGGCGGGCTTGAAAATCACGGGAGTCGACCTCGACGAGAACCGCCTTGCAATGTACCGGCACAACATGGCCGTATTCGGGAAAGACGTCGGAACGATTTACGCGGATGTGCGCGAAGTTGCGAGCAGTAACTGCGCGGGCAACGGTGCGGCCGAGGAAGGCACGGGCAAGGATGGCGCAGAAAAAGAAGGCGCAGACTACTTCACCATCGATCCGGCAAGGCGCGCACTCGAAGGCGAAAACCAGCGCGACCTGCGCAACCTCACACCCTCGCTCGAAGAAGTCGTTGAAATCAGCTGGCACTACAAGGGCGGCATGGCGAAACTCCCGCCGGGTTACCCTCCCGCCGAGATTCCCGACGGCACAGAAATTTTGTACCTGGGCGGGCATAGCGACTGCCGTGAATGCCTCGTGCTATTCGGGGAACTCGCGAAGCACCCCGATACCGTCCGCGCCGTCATTGTCGGGAAGACGGGCGAAACGCTTGCCGAATGGAGCCGCAAACGCGACCGCTCGCTCGAAACCCTCGACGACGACCTGCAAGAAAAACTCGACAGGAACGATTCCCTCGAAGGCAAGGACCGCACCTACCGCACGGCGACGAGCCGGAGCGACTTGCCTTTAGGCGAAATCAGCAAATATCTGGCGGAACCTGCCCCCGTCCTCATCCGGAGCCATCTCTTCAATGCGGCGGCAATCGCCCACGCCCCGGAAGCGCACCTGATTTCAGAAGGCATCGCCTACGTGACCAGCGAAATCCCGCTCCCCGCACCCGCGTTCGCAAGCTACGAGATCCTCGCCCATACCGAAATCGCGACCGGCGCCGTCCGCGCGATGCTCAAGGATCACGGCATCGGGAAAATCACCCTGAAGCTACGCGGCGTAAAACTCGACCCGGATGCCGAAACCAAGAGGCTCAAACCCAAGGGAAAAAACGAGGCCATCCTCTTCTACACCCGCGCCCAAGGCGAAAAGATTGCTATACTAACAAAACGAGTTCCTAGTTCTAAGTTACCCATCTAATTCTAATCACTATGTCCGTAAAACTCGAAGAATCCTGGCTCAACCTGCTCGCCGACCAGTTCGAGCAGCCTTATTTCAAACAAATTAAAGAAAAACTTTTGCAGGAAAAAGCGGAGCATCACGTGGTCTATCCGCCCGGCTCCAAGATCTTCGCGGCCCTTGACTATTGCCCTGTAGACAAGGTCAAGGCGGTCATCATCGGGCAGGACCCCTACCACAATCCGGGCCAGGCGCACGGGCTGTGCTTCTCGGTGCCCATGGGAATCGAGCCTCCCCCGTCGCTCATCAACATCTTCCAAGAACTTCACGACGACCTCGGCATCAATCCGCCCCCGCACGGGAACCTCGAAAGCTGGGCGCACCAGGGAATCCTCCTGCTCAACGCGTCGCTCACGGTACGCGCCCACATGGCAGCAAGCCACGCGGGAATCGGCTGGCAGCAGTTCACCGACACCATCATCCAGCGACTCTCCGAAGTTCGCGAGAACCTCGTATTCCTCCTATGGGGAAGCTTCGCCATCAAGAAGCAATCGCTCGTTGCCCCGAACCGCGGCCACCTGATTCTCACGGCGCCTCACCCGAGTCCGCTTTCGGCCTACCGCGGATTCTTCGGCTGCAAGCACTTCAGCAAGGCGAACGAATACCTCAAGAGCAAGGGGCTTGAACCCATCGACTGGAGCATCCATTAGAAGTTCCTAGTTCTGAGTTACTAGTTCCTAGGACGTTTTTAGAGAGCATATCTAGTAACTGGTAACTAGTGACTGTTAACTTAATTGCTATATTAACTCATATGACTAACAGAAACACCTTTGGACGACTCATCCTCTTTATCGTGCTCGGCCTCATGATCGGCGGAGTGCTCGGTGAATGCCTCGGGCTCCTCTTCGGGGAACTCGGTGAACTCATGAACGCGGGTGGTTACGACAACATCGTTCGCAACTTCTTCGTGACATCGTTCGACCTGAACCTGGGATTCCTGGGTGACAAGGCGGACCCGGTCGTCCTGGACCTCTACATGGTAAAATTCGCCCTCGGTTTCGGGCTCAAGCTCAACGTGGTCAGCGTCATCGGCATGGCCATTTCGATCTATATCATGAAGTGGTCCGGAGGAAACAGGTAATGCAAACTATCAAGGATTTGAGCGCCAAGCTCGCCAGCGGCGAAACCTCGGCGGTCGCTCTCGCACAAGACTCTCTCGCAAAAATTGAATCGACAAAGAATTTGAACGCCTATATCAGCGTGCTGAACGAACGCGCCCTCGCGAAGGCCGCAGAATCGGACAAGCGCCGCGCCGAAGGCAAGAGCCTCGGAGCACTCGACGGCATTCCCGTCGCCGTGAAGGACAACATGTGCATCGAAGGCACGCGCACTACGGCGGCATCCAAGATTCTCGAAAACTTTGTTGCCCCCTACACCGCAACCGCCATCGAAAAGCTCGAAGCCGCCGGTGCCGTTATCGTAGGCAAGACGAACATGGACGAATTCGCGATGGGCTCGAGCAACGAGACATCGTACTTCGGCAAGGTCGTGAACCCGCTCGACGAAACCCGCGTTCCGGGTGGTTCCAGCGGCGGTTCGGCCGTAGCCGTGGCCAGTGGCACGGTCGCCTGTGCGCTCGGCTCCGACACCGGAGGATCTATCCGTCAGCCCGCCGCCTGCACAGGCGTCGTGGGCCTCAAGCCCACCTACGGCCGCGTGTCCCGCTATGGCCTGCTCGCCTACGCAAGTTCTCTGGACCAGATCGGCCCCTTCGGTTCTACCGTCGCCGACTGCGCCACGCTCCTTAACGCCATCTGCGGCATCGACCCGCACGACAACACCACGAGCACCCGCGAACCCGAGGACTTCGGCGCGAAGCTCGGCGCCGGCGTGAAGGGCAAGGTCATCGGCGTCCCCAAGGAATACTTCGCCGAAGGTCTCGATCCGGAATGCAAGGCCGCCATCGAAGGCATGCTCAAGAAACTCGAAGCCGAAGGCGCCACGCTGAAGGAAGTGAGCCTCCCGCACATCGGTTACGCCGTATCGAGCTACTACATCATCGCAACTGCAGAAGCCAGTTCGAACCTCAGCCGTTACGACGGCGTGCGCTACGGCTACCGCAGCAAGGAAGCCCGCAAGCTGTTCGACCTGTACGCCAAGTCCCGCAGCGAAGGCTTCGGCAAGGAAGTGCAGCGCCGCATCCTCCTCGGAAGCTACGTTCTTTCCGCAGGTTTCTACGACGCCTACTACGTGCAGGCCCAGAAGGTGCGCCGTCTCATCACGGACGACTTCAACAAGGCTTTCGAAAGCTGCGACGTGATTGCAAGCCCCACGATGCCAGGTCTCCCGCTCAAGTGCGGCATGAACGAATCCGACCCGATGGCCGTGTACCTCTCCGACATCTACACCGTGAGCCTGAACCTTTCGGGCTTACCGGGCGTGAGCGTGCCGTGCGGCATGGCCGGTGGACTCCCCGTGGGTCTCCAGTGGATTGGCAAGTCGTTCCAGGAAACAGACCTGCTCAGCGTCGCCGCCGCGACCGAGGCGTTGAACAAGTAGCCTCAAGTCAAAAGCATTATAAAAGCCTGTCCTTTTATGGACAGGCTTTTTTGCAAATCTCGACAAACACCTATTAGCGCTAATCCTTCACGCAGCGGACTGAACTATAAATCTCATGGCTACCATAGACCCAGACTTCTGCTTCATTTGTTGAACCGTTTACCCCAAGGTAGTATTGGCTTGTAGATGCAAAATAGAGCCATAAGTGTTCATATTTACCAAAAGAATGGAATCCTATGTTGCTGGAGAAACTTCCAGAACCCAGAAAAGAAAGCCCATACTCATCTGTCCCGGGTGTAAATTCTGTTTCCCATCCCTTTGCCGACCTCAACGGGAGTGCGAGTTTGCCTGCAAAATTTGCAAGGGCTTGCCCCTCCTTATTTGTCGGAATGTGCCACCCGTCAGGGCAGATTCCTTGGACAGGAGCGGAGCCCAAATTGCAGCCGGACAAAAATGCGCAATCCGTGCTATTCATCGCTGCGTCACGGCTATACAGGCGTCCGTAAAATTCGCAGAAACGGTCTTCGTCGTTGAAACAGACGGATTCTCCTATTTCGTTGCCGGCGTAGTTCAGGTTTTCGGCCATCCAGACTGCGTTGCCGACTTCCACAGTCTTGTATGTCTTGCCGTCACGCTCGTCGATCAGTGTGCCGTAATCGATGTCCGGGTTGAACTGGTCGCCAGCGTTTTCCAGGAGAGGTTCGGCGTTTGCCTGCTTGATTCTCGAGGAACTGCTCACGGAACTTGAAGAGTTTACACTGCTAGATGATTTTACGCTAGACGAACTGAAGCTTGAAGACGATTTTACGCTGGATGATGACTGGCTGGAAGAACTACTGGATGATGCCGGAAGAACTTCGTCCTTTATGCAGCGGACTGAAAACCCATAGTCTTTTTCGAGGTAATACACTTCCCAACTATCGGGGTGCGCGAACAATTCCATATATTCCGCCTTGTTTTCGTAGGAGCCGTAAGACCCCCAGAAGTATGCGATGATGCCGTTATTGCCAAAGATGCCATTGTGACGCCAGCCAGCGGGAATCGCAGAAAAACCGGTAATATTCGTGCCATTCCCGTCGCCATTCCATCCCGTCTGCGACTTGAGATTCTTGCCTGGAAGGCCACCAACCGCATCCTTTAGGTCACTCCATTCCCTAGTCGAGGGCAAATGCCAACCTTCCGGGCAAATGCCCTGTACTGTAGTCCAGAATGTACCGCTTTTGCCCATTCCGCAGACCAGCGGGTTGTCCGCGTCGTTCGCCAGCTTCACCGAGTCGATTGCCGCCGCCCAGGTATACAGGCGGCCTGCCACGTCGCAGTTCTGGGGCTCATTATTGTAGCACCAGGACCAATCGTATTTTGCACCGTCAGGACCTCCCTGACCAGGGTCAAAGTTCAGGTTTTCGGCCATCCAGGTCTGTTCGCCGATCTTCACCGTCTTGTAAACCTTGCCATCGCGAGAGTCTATTATGGTATCGTAATCAATTTCAGGATTCAAGTAGGTCTCTTTGGGCAAAGTCCAATCGAAAAGTTCCGAGGAACTCGAAGAACTCATGCTCGACGAGCTCTGCACGCTACTTGAAGACACACTCCACGAGCCCGGCACGCTACCAGCCCCCTTCACACAACGGACGCTGTTGTAAACTTCATGATCGTAGTAATTATTGACTACTGCTGTAGAATCCCACCCACGTATCAAAAAATAATACTGGCGGCGGTTGCCCGATAGTTGAGCAACCCACATAAAAGCGGCTTCTCCCAGATCATTAAAGCCGTTTTTCTCCGGATTCACGGAACCCTGAGAAAAGAACCCAGCCGCAACAAAGGACAATCCGTAATCATCGGTTCCCGGCTTGACCGTCATAGTATCGCTCCCCCAGCTCTTCGCAGACATCAAGGACCTAGAGACACCATCCTCGAGATTTACGAGACCTTCCGCCTCCTCTACTGTCGGGAGACGCCATCCATCTGGGCAAACACCCTGAATCAACTCACTCGTCAAATAATCGCACATTGCTCTATATTCACAACTAGAAGAATTCATTGTCGCATCACGGCTATACAGGCGCCCGTACAATTCGCATAGATTTTCCTCATCGTTAATGCAAAGAGATTCACCTACTTCATTATCAGCGTAGTTCAGGTTTTCCGCCATCCAGGTAAGGCCATTGACGACAACTGTCCTATAAGCCTTGCCATCGCGCGGGTCCGTCATCGTCCCATAGTCGATATCGGGATTAAACTGCTCGCCCTTCTCCTTCAGGCGGGCTTCCACATTGGTTTTCGTTCGCGAGGAACTGCTCGAAGATTCCGTACGATGATATTCACGACCTTCCGCCGTAAGCGTATCACTGTAACCTACCCAGATATATACGGAATCCTGATAGTCGAACCTGCATTCGTATCGATCCTTGTCGCGCCCGATTACGGCTTCGCGATTCTTGCGCATCTCGTTGCACGGAGTTTTCGACAAATCCTTCGCAGACGTGTACACGTAATCATAATCTCGGCCCTTCGAAACCGGAGAAAAACTTTCGTCGTCACCACAACCGCCAAGTACCAACACAGCCGTAACGGCCAAAACAGCAATTTCGCAATTTACGAAGTTTTTCATACTTCCGCCTAAGGAATTATTCGTCCTTTACGCAACGGACACTGAGATAAAGCACGTTCACACTATAGCCGCTATGGATAAAGGCTTTCTTTTCTGACGCATTGATTACAAAATAGCGTTGTTTATCACCTGGGATATTGGCCCACATGAATGCATTCGCACCAAAATATTTATAATCATTACCCGATTTATCTCCTGCCGGCAAGAAGGAGAGTCCGTACGTATCATCTCCGGAATAGACCGACAATGTATCATTTCCCCACCCCTTCGCAGATGTCAGAGTCAAGAAAGAGTCCGACGCCAAATCTTTCAAGTCCGTAGCTTCCGTCAGAGACGGAATATGCCAACCAGCCGGACAAACTCCCTGAAGCGGGTCGGCCAAGCTGCAGGATGTATTGTACGCACACGTATCTGAATTCATTGCGGCTTCGCGGGTATATAGACGTCCATACAGTTCGCAATTTTCTTCTTCACCATAGGGGCAGAGAGAATATTGTTCCGCAAGCGGGAAATCTTCGTTGCCTGCAAAATTCAGGTTTTCAGCCATCCAAGTTTTTCCTTCAACGACCACAGTCTTATAAGTCTTGCCATCACGCGGATCGGTCATGGTTCCGTAATCAATATCGGGGTTAAACTGTTCGCCTTTTTCCGTTATAGGAGTAGACAATTCTCGGCTCGACGAAGACAGCGAACTGCTAGAAGATTTCGCGCTACTCGAAGAACTGTAACTGCTGCTCGACGAAGACACGCTGGACGAACTACGGGCACTCGATGACGAAGATGCAACCTTCAGAGTATCATCCGAAACACAGCGAACCGACATGAGAATATCGTAACCATAACCGGAGTGTATGTCCACATAATCATTCGAGCCAAGGAAAATCAGATATTTCATATTTGGCGATTGTATATAGGCCCAAACGTACCCAGCCTCTCCTCCGTTTTCGAAATCTTCATCTCCAAGATCAAGGCAACCCGATGCAGGCATAGAAAAACCCGAAGAATTGGAGCCTGCACCATATCTGCTACCCTCCCACGTTTTTGCGGACTTCGCCTCCGAAAGCCTAGAACGAAAGACATCCTGCAGAGCCGTCGCGTCCGCATAGGTAGGAACATGCCAACCATTCGGGCATACACCGCGAATAGCAGAATTTCCAATATTGCAAGGTTTGTTGAGAGCACAATCTGGGTTATTCATTGCCGCAACGCGAGAATACAGGCGACCCAATAACGCGCAATTGGCTTCATCGTAATTGAAACAGACGGATTCATCTTCCACATAAGGGAAATCGTCATTACCAGCAAAATTCAAATTTTGCGCCATCCAGACTCTATTTCCAACGACAACCGTCTTATAGACCTGACCATCGCGTTCATCTACCAATGTCCCATAAGTCACATCCGGATTAAGCAAGTCATCCCTAGAATCCAGCGCAAAAGAATAAGAATCTTTGCTATAGCCGCCATATGATTTTGTAGAATACAAGTAGCTGGAAAAAGACGAATAACCGCTCGAGGACATTGAACTGCTGGAGTTTTCGTCATCTTCGCTGCTCGATGATTCCTCGCGGATGAACTCGCGACCACCCGCCGTAAGCGTGTCATATTCACCCGCCCAGAGGTAGACGGAATCGACGCGGTCGAATATGCACGTATATAAGTCCTTGTCGCGGCCAATTACAGCGTTGCGGCCCTTGCGCATCTCATTGCACGGGGTTTTCGACAAATCATTCGCCGATGCATACGCATATTCGTAACCGCGGTCTTTCGCCACTGGGGAAAAACTGTCGTCATCGCCGCAACTAGTAAGAGCGACTATAGCCACACCGGTCCACAATATCGTCCGTGCGCCCAAAAGAACCCGTCTGCAGTCCATGTTTTTTCTCCTTACGATATTCTGTGCAATAATCTGAATATAAAGTATAAAAAATGTATATATTTACGTCATGGCAAAGCAGGTTAAAGGCATTCAAACAGTCTGCCACCGCAATATGTGGGGGCAATGGACCTTTTCGTTCGAAGGGCGCTTCCTGTGTGGCCTGCGATTCGCGGGTTCTGAAGATTCAGCAATCGTCCCGAGCTCGGTAAAAGCCTGCGCCTACGCCGCCGCAGAACAAGATTCCGCACTGAAGGGCGCCGCAGTAAAGACTTACCGCACCGCAGTACAGGAACTGAACCTCTACCTCGCGGGCAAACTGCAGGAATTCAGCGTGCCCATCCAAATTCCGGGCACGGATTTTCAAATACAGGTATTCGAGGCCGTCAGGAACATTCCCTACGGCAAAACATGGACATACAAGCAGGTCGCTGAAGCCATCGGTCATCCGAAAGCGGAGCGCGCCGTCGGAAACGCCCTGCACAACAACCCGCTGCAGGTAATCATTCCCTGCCACCGCGTGGTCACGAGCCGCGGCAAGATTGGCGGCTACGCCCTCGGTAGCGATTTGAAAAGGCGCCTCCTGTGCATGGAAGGCGCCATCCAAAATGAACTCGATTTAGAATAAACTATTTGTTCTTATTCACAATCAAGGTCTTGGCCTTGAAGGTTTTCTTGTCGATCCACTTGACCATCAGGGAAACCTTGTTGTCCTTGTTCAGGGCGGCCCAGTACTTCTTGAGCGTGTCTTCGGCGTTGTCGAAGATCGGCATCAGTTTCGGGAAGCCGTTGAAGCTGGGAATCGGGTTGCCGTCAGTTTCGTAGGTGCTGATGAAATGGCCAAGACCCGGCAGGGCCTTTTCGTATTCAAACGTCATGCGTTCGCAGCCGGCTTCTTCGCTGTTGTTACGGCTCTTGAGGATGGAGAGCTTGTAAACAGCAGGCTGGGCGTTCTTGTAGTGGATGCCGGAAATGCGCGGCGTGAAGTTCGGGGCGTCGTCTTCGTACTGACGCGTAGCAAGAGCGCTCTCGAACGTGCCACCCAGACGGATAGCATCGTAAATTGTGTCGGTCTGGTCGCCGTTCGTGATAATCTGGACGTCGGCGGTGTGGCGTGCCGGGTAGTAGATGATCAGGTGCGGGTCCGTGAGCTTGGACTCGTCAAAGGCCTTCGTCTTCATGAAGCCGGTCTTGGCTTCCATCTCGAAAATGCGGTTGCGGCTGTTGACGCTACGGCCCATAATCCAGTAGACCTGCACGTAGGACTTGCCGTCGGCGCTTTCGCCGAGCACAATACCGCGTCCCGGATAAGGGTTATTGGAGAGGACCTTGAAATTCTGTTTTGCTTCGTCTGTGTACTTCATGATCCCAAATATAAAAAAAGGAGGCTGGACCTCCTTTGTTTTTTTTTAATTCAGGGCGATTTACTCTTCCGGTGCGGGGCCAGGAACTACTTCATACACCTGCAGTTTTTTCTGGTAAAGCTTGAGAGCAAAGAACTTGATGTCGGCATCCCTCTCCTCAATATCGAACCAATGGTCGCTCGTGCACAAGCATGCCGTCGCGATCATCGCCACGATATCGAGCTTCAGCGTGTCACCAGAACGCCCCACGTCCATCATCACCTTTTCGAAACCGCAGTAGTCACGAATCTTCGGAATCATCAGCTGGTACTTGTCGCCTTCGTGATAGAGGTACGCCAGCGGCAAATCTTCCGTTGCCTCTTTCAGCAAGGCCGGTTTATTCAACGGGGCCGGCCTGTTGTAAGGGCTTTCGTAGCAGTGCTTGAAGCTCATTTTAATCGAATCGCGGGGTGTATAATCTCCCGGCAGTACGCTAGAAGATGATTGTTGCGGTGGCACGCTCGAAGAAGACTGTTGTGGCGGCACGCTCGAAGAAGACTGTTGTGGCGGTACGCTCGAAGAGGACTGTTCCACGTCCCCGTCAGAGGAAGAGGGCTCAACATCTTGGCTAGAAGAAGGCACCTCACCCACACTTGAAGAAGACTCTACATCCTGGCCAGAGGAAGAAGATTTCTCCAAAGCGCTCGTATCAACATGGCAAGATGAATTTTCATAGTTCGAATCAATGGGCAGAATCTTATAGACATCACTATGAAACTTGAAATACTTGATATCAGCATCTGCCGCGGATATATCGAACTTGGCTTCAACAGGGCAATCCAGCGTTATCACGTCAATCCTTTCGACATCATCCCACACATGCAAGGTATCCCCAGAACGTTCGGAGAAATAATCGCCATCAATCCTAATGGATGTTACCTGTATTCCCTTGAGAAGTACCTGATAGCCGCCCTCATCGCTTTGCAATATGAACGCATTCTTTTCCCACGAGCAATAATTTTCAGAATAATCGCACTCTCCGACATGGAGACTCCCCTCCCCATTTACCTTCTTCCCATCGGCATCCGCCGGCGAATCGCCACCGCAGGCCGTGAACGAGAGCGGCAAGAGCAAGAAAGCAAAGGCCGTCACAAGAGCAAAAATCTTTTTCATATTTACCTCCTGAAATGCGGCCTTGTTTTCGTCCGCCCGATTAAAATGTAATTATTCTACAATCAGACGCATCTTGTTGCTGAGATTAAAGCCGCTACCGTCGTCATAGACCAGCAAGGTGGCCTCTTTATACAGGTCCAGCGCCTTCACGTTGAAGCTAATCTTCGTCGAGCAGATGCAATCCGCCAGCCTACTCGCAGGGTCGTAATACGGCGTCACATATAGCATACTGTCCCTTACCTGAATCTCGACGCTCTCGATTTCCGTTCCGCAGACAACCTCAACGCTTTCAATAACAATCTGCGCCGAATCGCCGTTCACATGCATATGCGCCACGGGCGGGATTGCGGCATCGGTCAGCGGATCTTCCGTCGGGTCATTGTTGACGCACTGCGCATCGGCCTTTTCAATCTTCTGGTAGCTCGGATCCGGCTGGTTGACCAGTCTATGCCCCAGTTCAAGCGGAGGCCTGTTGTTCTCGAACGCCGTGTAGCCAAAGCCGGCATATCGCTCGTCAAACGTAAATTCCACTTTGGCCGTGCATCCGCACTTGTACTCCACGCCCTTCTCGTCGAAGCGTTTGAAGTTCACGAAGAGCGTATCCCCGATAACCGATGCCACGGTATTGCCCGCCTTCAGACTATCCCAGAAAGCCATCTGCGATGCGGAATCGCAAGCATACGTCAGATTGACATTGAACAAGTCAATTTGCGCAAAGCTGTTGGAGACGCTGAGATATGCCGTAGGTGACGGGGGTACAACCGGAACATCCGTCATGTTTTTATCTTGACAAGTCGCCGTGATGCTTTTCAGCGGCACAGGACCGTTGTAAACCTGGCGCGAAGATGAACTCGGCGGCGTCACGCTAGACGAAGAACCCGGCTGTACTGCGGAAGATGCGCCCTGCGAACTGGACGATTCGACAGCCCCGCTCGAGGCAGGATTATTCATGCCCGAAGAAGACTCTATATTGCATACGATATCGTATTTCGCTACCGGACCGGGCACCACTTCGTAAACATCGTCAAAGTGTTTAAAGAACTTGATATCCGCATCTTCCGCAGAAATATCAAACACGAGATCTGCAACGCAAGGTTGCTGCATCGATATGGTTCCATCTGAATCTTTCTTTTCATCCCAGACATACAAGGTATCTCCAGAACGTTCAGAGAAGAAATCGCCTTCAATCCAAGCGCTGCGCGGGAACGGCACCAACTGGACAACCAATTGATAGCCACCGTTTTCTCCAGAAATCAGGTAGGCCTTTCCGTCCTCATTCTTTGCGCAAGCAATCTCGGTAAGACACTTTCCAGGATGGTAACTGCTCGCCGCATTCGTTTTCTTTTCCCCTCCGGTCGACTGTTTAGGCGATGTCGAAGAGGCATCGTCCCCGCAGGCGACAAACATAAGCGACAAGGCGGTAGCACATGCAAAAATCTTTTTCATATCCATATCCTTCTTCAGTTAGATTCAAAAATCAGTTATCAAGAACAGATGCATCCACGACAACACCATTCTTCAAGGGCATCGGCTCTCCCCCGTCAAAGACGAGATAATTCGTATTGGAGAACGCCTCGTTCTGCTCTATCTTGAAGGTAACACGTGTCGGGCAGATGCAATTGGTTATCGGGCTATCCGGATCCACTTTCGGTTCGACATACAGCGTTCCGTTGGACGCATGGACATCAAACTTTTCAAAAACGATTTCGCAAGGCATCATCACTTCAGGAATAATGATGGTATCGAACCCGTCGTCACCGACCACACGGCCCGCAACAGTAACCTTCTCCGTAGTATCGATCTTTCCCGGGAGCAGCGCATCGCTCGCCATCACAGGCGCGTTGGCCGTCTGGCGATCGTTTTTGCACATAAGGTTGATGTCCTTCGCCTGCTTGGTGCCCGCAACCTCTTCAATGGAAACCACGTCCATATCGACAATCGGCAGAATGTCCGGTTCATTACCTTCGTAATCGGGATTTTCGTCAAAGACGAGGACCGTCGCATGCGAGTAGGCCGGGTCGTTTTCCACGGCAAACTCAATCTTGAAATTGCAAATGCACCTCTGCGCATTCGTGCGGTCGAAAGTCGCATTCACGTAAACCGTGTCGCCCGAAACATTGACATCCAGGGTATCGACAACAAGGCCGCAGGTAATCGAAAGGTTTTCGATGGTAAAGCCCGTCCTTTCGGTACCGACATAGCGATAGGCAACCGGAGGGATAGCCGCTTCACGAACGCGAACCGTATCTAAAGAGGGATAGTCCACGTTTGCATCCACCAGGGGATCGCTACTTCTACTATTCGCACCGCATTGTCCGTTGGCATCCGTAATTATGTGGTGCAAATCCCCAGCTACAACCACCGATGAAGACGATTCAACCGGGAGCGCAAACGAAGAGGAAGACTCCGTATCACTCGACGAAGATTCGGCTACACTGGAGGAAGACTGTTTGGCTGGAGCCGGGCCAAGCACCACCTGATAAACATCTCCAGAATACTCGAAGTATTTGACATCAGCATCATCAGCCGAAATATCAAACCAACGATCCATCTTGCAGATACAATCCGTCATGGCCATCGTGGAATCCACAGCAAGCCAAACGCGCAAAGTATCGCCTTCACGTTCAGCCATCCAATTTCCCATCATGCCGCAAGTTTCAATCTTATCCTGAATCAGTATCTCGTAACCGCCTTCGCCGTGATTCAAGTACGCCTTGGGCAGTTCTTCCGAGACTTGTTCCTTTTTCAGAGCGTAGTCATAAGGAGAAGTGCACTTTCCTGAATGAGAAACCACCGTTCTCTGAATTATTCCTCCCGGGCCGCCGGCATTAGCGGAGGAATCATCTCCGCAGGCAATGAGCATCAGCGACAAGGTCGCCACTGTAGCAAGTATCTTTTTCATGTTAGCCTCCTTATTTAAGTTCTACCAGTGGAATTGCATTTCTTTGTTCAAGTACCGTGTATTTCAAGTCGGAGTAGTCTGCATCTAGCGTAAACTTCACACGCGCCACGCACGAACAATCATACGTCATGCCCTTACTCCGAATGACTTTGACATACAACGTATCGTAATTAAGGCCGAGTGAGGTATATTCCGGAGTATTGGCCCATTCCATAAAGGCTTCCGCCTCGCTCTCACCGCACGGAATATTAAAGTAATCGCTAATCAAGATATTGACTGAATCCGCAGCGACAGACTTGGAGGCGTAGGGCGCCAGCACATCGCTAGAAACGACAGGCTCGTCCGAATCCACTTTGACAACATCTTCCGAGCATTCGAGAGAGAAATTCCTTGGCCTCACGATGAGGTTGGTTTGTCCCCTTTGCGACGAAGACGACACAAACGGGTTAATATCTTTCTCGTATTGGCTGCTTGAACTGCTGCCTTCCATTCGATCCTCCAACTTCGAAGAACTCGAAGAAAGCTTGTCACCTTCCTGTTTTATACCATTCGAATTGCCATCGTCGCTTGAACTACTCCATATTTCCGGCTCGGGTTGTTCAGATGTGCTGCTGGCCAAAGCCTGGTTATTCGGATCAATGGTCCCGCCGGCGACATTATCGCCGGAGCACGCGACCATGCTTATAGAAAAAAGAGCGCCTATGGCAAGAGAAAGATTCTTAAGCATGGTGAGTCTCCTTAACCTTATCCGTTACCGGGAAAAACTGAAAATTAATTCTACAAACTTGATCTTGGTCCTGGTATTCGTTCGCGATAGAAAGTACCTTCTTGCAGCATGCATCGATTTCTGCAATAATCCTCCGGTTCGCTTCTTCATTCACGCTGAGCGTGACCCCGGTAAAGTAGCGTTCACTCGGAGAATAACGTTCGACGGCACGCGCTGCCATGTTCGCCATTTCCTTGTGCATGGAACGGATGGCGATGGGCAAAGCCTCCTTCGAACCTATGACGGTCTGTTCCGTCTGTGAATAGACCTTCTCCCCGTCCTTCTTCAGGAATCCGGCCTTGAGCAAGAAGCTCAATATGTCCCGAACCTCTTCGGCAGACACATGCTCCTTGCATTCTTCCGCAATATCGCGAGGGTTGGCACCCGGCATCATCGGGATAAGCTCCCTCAAAACAGGATACTTCCAAGATTCATAATACTGGAAGGCATCACCATCAACGAGGCGCACCTTGTGTTCGATTGCAATCTTCTGCATTTCGATAAGGGCAGCCTTCTTGTCGGAATCCTTCTTAGCATTGCCGAATGCGACAAGTGCACGGAAATAATCCCTTTCGAAACCGATAAGCCCCAGAGCATTCGCCACATTTTCAATCTTAGACTTGCCCAATTTACTCTCCCCCATGCAGACAAGCTTCAAAAAATTAGGCGAAGAAAACCCAGCACTCTTGCAAAACTCGCGCCACGAGAACGCACCCAGACGCTTGCGCTCATCGTAATAGTCCTGCATATACAGGTGGTAATCCTTATATTCGAGTATCGATTTCATGTATATTAATATACCCTTTTCTTTTACAAAGGTCAATAGAAATACTATACAAAATCAATGTTTTTAATAAAAATTAGGCAATTTTTGAAGAAAAATTCAAATTAAAAATCAAATACTATACAATCCGTATAATACAAAAAAAAGCCCCCTCGAAAAGCGGGGAGGCAACGTCTGACAGCGGCGGTTGTTAAGTTGTCTGTAAAAAACTACCGTTTCGGGTTATAATTGTTCATCAAGACCATGGCCAAAGCCACGCAAAACATCACCACGCTACCGACAATGACCTGTTGCCTGTGGTTGTAGTCGCGCTTGATGTACTTGGGGTCTTCTTCGTTCAGTTCCTGGAGCGACGGGCCCTCGGCAAGCTTTGTCGAATCGATGCCGCAGATTTGCGCAATTTCTTCTTGCGTCATGTTCAACGTGCTCACATTGAGACTGTCGCACTTGTTCGGGGTATCCGCCGCAAAGGAAGGTACCGCAAAAAGCAATGAAACGCATAAAACGAGAACGGCGATGGCGGAACGGCGCCCGCCATGACACACAATCATGCCGTTCCTCATTGCGACCATTATTCCTTAGCGAGCTTGTCGAGAATCTGGTTCACGAGACCCGGGTTAGCCTTGCCACCGGACTTGCGCATGGTCATACCCACGAGGAAGCCCTTCAGAGCGACCTTGCCCGCCTTGAATTCGGCGAACTGGGCAGCGTTTTCGGCACACACGGCACGGACCACTTCTTCGATAGCGCCAGTGTCGGTCACCTGCACGAGGCCCTTTTCCTTCACGATTGTCTCAGGATCCTTGCCGGTTTCGAACATTTCGGCGAAGACCGTCTTTGCAATCTTGCCGTTGATGGTGTTGTCGGCGATGAGGTTCACGAGCTTGCAGAGGTCTTCCGGCTTGATCTTGAGGGCAGCGAGGCCGCCTTCGAGGTCCTTCATCTTGGCCAAGAGTTCGGTAATCACCCAGTTGGCGAGCACCTTGCCGTTCTTGCAGTTCTTGGCAGCGGTGTCGTACCATTCGCTCACGTCGCGGTCTTCGGTCAGCACCTGGGCGTCGTATTCGGAAACACCGAAGTCGTCCATGAAGCGCTTGCGGCGGGCATCCGGCAGTTCCGGAAGCGTGCGGCGGATTTCTTCGACGAAGGCCGGGTCGGTCACGAGGCGGACCATGTCCGGTTCCGGGAAGTACTTATAGTCGTGAGCGTCTTCCTTGGAGCGGATCACGATAGTCTTGTCGGCGTTGGGGTCGTAACGCTTGGTGCACTGTTCCACTTCCTTGCCGGCATCGAGCGTCGAGGCCTGCAGGTTCATTTCGCAGTAGAGAGCCTTTTCGAGGTTCGTGAAGCTGTTCAAGTTCTTGATTTCGGCGCGGATGCCGAACGGGGCGTCTTCGCTAGCGCGGAGCGAGATGTTGCCGTCGCAGCGCATGTTGCCGTTTTCCATGTTGGCGTTGGAAACGCGGGTGTATTCGAGCGTCTGCTTGATCTTCTTGAGCACGAGCACGGCTTCTTCGGGGCTACGGATATCCGGTTCGGTCACGATTTCGCAAAGCGGGGTGCCGCAGCGGTTCGCGTCGAAGTGGGAATCAGTCGGGCTCATGTCGTGAATGAGCTTACCGGCGTCTTCTTCCATGTGGATACGGGTAATGCCAACGCGCTTCTTGGTGCCGTCAGCCTTCACGATTTCGAGCCAGCCGTTCTTGCAAATCGGGTGGTCGTACACCGGAAGTCCGCCCGTCTGGGTAATCTGGTAACCCTTCGGCAGGTCCGGGTAGAAGTAGTTCTTACGGGTCCACATGGCGTTCAAGTCGATTTCGCAGTTCAGGGCGAGGCCTAAGCGAATGGCGTATTCCACGGCCTTCTTGTTCGGAACGGGCATGGCACCGGGCATACCGAGGCAAACGGGGCACACGTGCTTGTTCGGGGTCGTATTCACTTCGATTTCGCAGCCGCAGAACATCTTCGTCTTAGTCGCGAGCTGGCAGTGTATTTCAAGACCGATAACAGGACAATAGTTGGACATAAAAACTCCGTATTATTTTACGGGGAATAATTTAGCAACTTTTGTGCAGGGCGAGTACGCCTCAAAATCCAAAAAAAGCTCTTTATCGCAGTACAATCGAGCCATTCTTTTCCACATAGCCTAAAAAGAATCTAGTTTAACATTAGCGTTCTTTTCAACGGGAGGCACAATCATGAATCTCTCCAGATTTATCGCATTTTGCTGCATTACAGGCATTCTCGCAGGCTGCGCATCCATGCCCAGGGAACTTTCCGACCACAAGGAAATACCGGGAGGCGAATACACAGGGGCAGCCGAAAACAACAGGCCAGAAGAGATCAAATACCAAAAACTTCCCGACAACATCCAATACGTCCGGGCCAGCGATTCACTCGTCATCGCTACTTACAACAAACTAAAAGCGGCGCTCGCCTCAGACGAAACGGTTCTGGAAATTGCAGACTACCTCTTCCTCATGCCTGGGAGTTGGGAAAAAATTGCAAGCACCGGACAGAACGAGACTTTCAACAAACGAAAGAACACGTACACATTCGAGGCGGGAAAGGAAAAATTCAAGTTCCTCTACGCAATCCCCAAGACCGACAAATCGGCCCGAAAGGCATGGGAAGCGGTCAAGCGCGAAATTCGCCGCCCTGCAATATACACCGCGGAACCCGGTAGCGAAGAAGCAAACGCCCTGGGCAGCATAAGCATCCGCGCCATCAGCACACAAGAAATGGAAACCATCGTCTGGTTCAGCCCCTTCAAGATGGTCGAGCCGCTTTTCATCGTCAACGACAAATACCTTCTGGGATTCAATAAGAAGGGGAAGCTGGAAGTTCTCGACGAAATTCCCTACTACCTCCCCTTCTACGAAAAACTGAAGGTAATCCTGATTGAGCGCGAGCAGCA
The DNA here is from genome assembly GCA_902771595.1 of Fibrobacter succinogenes. Lineage (GTDB taxonomy): Bacteria > Fibrobacterota > Fibrobacteria > Fibrobacterales > Fibrobacteraceae > Fibrobacter > Fibrobacter succinogenes_C. The sequence goes on from CACXXH010000041.1 coordinate 31,441, forward strand.
AAAGCAGCAAATGTCGCCGCAGCGCTAATCACAAGGAATCGGAAAAATTCCGTCTAGATTTCGTCTAGAGTAAAGACCGCAACATCCGTCGCGTCGCGGAAGTTCGCGCATTCCGTGAGAATGCAATCGGCGCCGTTCACAAACGCGGTCGCAAGGCGCAGGGACTCCGCCTCGGTCAGCCTGTGGTTCGTCTTCTGCGAGGCCGCATAGAGTTCTGCAGCCTTCACGGAGACTTCCGCATTCACTTCGCAACAGCGAACATTCTTCGAATTTTCAAAGAACTCGCGGTACTGCCGGGCCAGCCAAAGAACTCGCGGTACTGCCGGGCCAGCACGCCCTCGTTTGCGCCAAAAGCCTTCTGGGCAATCTCGAACAAAGTAACCGACGATACTAGGACCTGCACGTTCTTCTCGTAGGCCATGTCGAGAATTCCCGATACCGCCGGGTAGTAATCGGGATGCATCTGCAGCAGCCGGACCAGCGGGCCCGAATCCAAGAAAAGAATGCGGCTCTGTCCGATATCCCTTATCACTGATAGATTTCCATATAGGCGATGTCTTCGCGCATGTTGGCGCGGACCATCTTGAAACGTTCGGCCTTCGGGTAGAAGTACCAGATCATCCACTCGCCCGCCATGTCGGTGCGTTTGGTCTTGATGGCGACGGGCTTTTCACCCTTGTAGAATTCGCGCTTGTGCGGAATCACGTGTTCGAACGGCCTGTAGGTATGTACGGTTTCGCCCGCCTTCCTTTCGATAAAGCCGTTACCGCCCTTGCTCCAGGTGATATACACGGCGCCGTTCTCGTCCTTCGTCTCTTCACAGCTGTCAAAGCCGCTTCCGCACCACAGGTATTTCTTAAACTTGAATTCCTTTTCGGGCATATTGAACACTTCAGCCTTGCGGGTGTTGCCCTTATAATTGCTATACTCGCCCGCGAGCGTGTAGCTTCCGACGTTGTAGTCATCGCAGCCACGCTGAGCGACCTTCACCCTGCGGCCCGTAACGGCAATATCCACGACGCAGCCATCTTCCTGGTAGGCAAAACGGGCATGGCCGTTCGCTTCACGGATTTCGAGGTTGCCCATCTCGATTTCGGCGCGGCCGCTCTCGGGACCGTTCTGGATAACCACGTTGAACCGCTTGGGATTGTTGGGGGATTTTTTCAGATAAATGCTTCCCGTCGCCGAGGCGTACTCACCGCTCAAGTCGAGCGATTCCTGCTGGAAACGCGCCAGTTCCGCACGGCGCACCCATACGGTTCCGTACTTGCAGTCGATAGGCACGTAAGTCGGGGGTTCCTTGGGTTCACGTTCAACCCAGGTCACAACCTTCGTCTTCTTGACTTTCGTCTTGGGCCTGCCCTTCTTGTCCTTGACAACGCGGCCCTTCTTGTCCGTTACTTCGACGGTCTCCTTGGCCCAAGAAACCTTCTGGACCTTCTCCTTGGGAATGGGAAGTTCCTTCATCCAGTCCGACTTGGAGAGCGCACCGACCGGCGCAGATTCATCGACCCCGTTTTTTACTTTCTTATAAACGGGAAGCGTTTCTTGAGCAAAAGCGATTGCAACTAGCAAAAAAGCAATAAAACAGATAATTTTTTTCAAAACAAACCTCACAGGCGGGAAATCTAACATTTTTGCAAAAAAAACTGACCGCTTTTTATTATAGCAACCTTGTTTTTACTAAACTTTTCACATATTGAATTACCAAAGGAGAATTCATAGATGAAAAAGATGATCCTCGCTTCTTGCATTTTGGCAGCAGCCGTATTTGCTGCTCCTGAAGCAGCACCTGCCGACGCGAAGGCGCCCGCCGCTGCCCCCGCAGCAGAGGCCGCTCCCGCCGCTGAAGCTCCCGCCGCAGCACCCGCACCCGCAGCAGAACAGGCTGCCCCCGCAGCAGAGCAGGCCGCTCCCGCTGCCGAAGCCGCCCCTGCAGCCACCGCCGAAGCGGCTCCCGCTGAAGCACCTGTAGCCGAAGCAGCGCCCGCCAGCGAAGCCCCTGCAGCAGAAGCCGCCCCGGCCGAAGAAGCCCCGGCAACCGAAGTTGCAGCAGCCGAACCCGCACCTGCAGAACAGGTCGCAGCCGACGAGAAGAAACCCGCCAAGAAGAAAAAACGCCGCAAAAAGAAAAAAATGATCCAGAACGCGGTGCTCGAAACGGCGAAGCTCGCTTTCGACATCAACGCTGACTTCGAGTTGGAAGCAGGCAAGGTCTTCTGGGCTACCGAGGACGATGAATATGCAGACAACCTCGAAACCTGGAGCGGCGAAGCGAACTTCGCAGTTCTCGCCGAAGGCGAAGACTTCAAGGGCAAGATTGCCATGGCATTCTACCCCGGTGACCTGAAGGACGAAATCTTCGCCGACAAGGCATCCAAGAAGGAAGCCTTCCGCAAAGACGAAAACGGCAAAGCCGAAGATTACTTCAGCCTCGACGAAGCCTGGGCATTCCAGGAAACCGACTTGTTCAGCTTCAAGGTCGGTCGCTGGGACAACACCGACAAGAACGGTGACTACTTCGGCGGATACATCGACGGCTACAAGAACGGATTCATGTCCACGCAGCCCTCCGAGAACCAGTTGCAGTTCGGCATCACGCCGTCCGAAACGATGGACCTCTACCTTTCGTTCATCAGCAAATCGGCCAACTTGAACAAGGGCGACCTCCGTGCCGTGTTCAATTTCCACAACCTCGAAGCGCTCAACAACATCAAGATCCAGCTCGGTTACCGCAGCAACATCTTCGACCTGGTCTATGACGCCGATGCTGAAATCGAACACAACGTGTCCCTCAAGGCCAACGTGCCGGTTCTCAACTTCATCAACGTCTTCGGTGAAATCGCCCTTATGGACCTGAGCGCCAACGGTGACATGGTCGTTCCTATGACGGGCGGCGTTTCCATCACGACTCCGGTTGTCGACCGCATCATCCTCGAAGCCGAATACGTGAATAACCGCCACGAGCACGCCAAGTACGTGAGCAAAGACGGCAAGCACGTGAAGGACGTCCTCGGTGCCATTTACCTCGAAAAGGCATTCACCGACCGCTTCAGCCTCTCTGCCGGCTTCCACAGCTTCGGCAGCACGAAGGACTGGATGCTCTCCGGCAACCTCGTCGGCAGGATAAACTAAAGCGACCGAGCTCTCGACGTCTCTGGAGCGAAGCTCCGGTTTCTCGAGCTCTCTCACTGCAAAGGCCCGTCAATACGGGCCTTTTCCGTTCACGGATGCGACCGCTCGAGCTACATCCGGAAGTTAAATTACTCCGGTATGCGCTCGCTCTCGCAACCACGCCCGGTTAATACCGGGCGTTTGTTGCTCACGGACGACCGAACTCTCGACATCTCCGGGGCGAAACTCCGGTTTTTCGAGCATTCTCACAGCAAAGGCCCGTTAAATAAACCTAAGCCGAGTACAGCAGAAACAAGCTTGCTTGTTTCTATTGTTGAGGCGCCGGTTTATGCGATGAAATCGCAATACGGGCCTTTTTCTGTTCACTGATGGAACCGCTCGCGTTACATCTTTTTTTATAAAAAAAATTACTTTTTTCGAAATTAAATTATACATTTTGTATACAACGTCGTTCTTGTTTACGGCGTTGCAATCCTGGGGGAACGGATTGTGGTGTACAAATTGACAAAGGTTCTACTATTTACCTTGGCTTTGGCCATGGGCGCTTCGGCGTATACGCTCCAAATTAGTCCATCGACAACTTCTGGTTCCGGAAGCATCGATTCCTCTGGAATCAGCGTCAAAACATTAAGCAATGTCAACAGGGGCGATTCCATTATGATCATGGCAAACGCGGCTTATGACTATCTGTTCAACCACTGGGAAGTTATCGAAGGGTCGTGCAAAATACAAAACACAAAAAAAATCGCAACAAAGGTTTACGACATATCAAGCAACTGCACCGTCATGCCGATCTTCAGCTTGGGCTTCCTCTACGCCATCACGGAAACGCCCACCCTTTACAACTTCACAGAACACCTGTATGCAAAATTCGTTACTAGCGGAGTCTCCGGAGTCCGGTTCTTCTTCAAGCCCATTACGCCAGGCGACTATACGCTCGTCATCTCCAACGGATTGACCCAAGATTCACTAAAATACCTCCGGTACACCTCGCTCCACTATACATCAATCAATAAGTCGCAGACTTTCTGCGGCACGTTTTCCGAAACCATACATTTCAACCAAGACACCGACCTGTACATCATCATCGCAAACACAACCGAAAACCCGAACAACTTTTGGATCAGCATTGCATCGCAATCATATAAGCTGAAGTTCAGTTCCGACGGGCACGGGACCGTCATGCCAGCAAACGGATACGATTCCGCTTTCGCCAATTCCAAATACACCGTCTATGCGAAAGGAGACTTCGGTTACCGATTTGCCGACTGGCAGACAATAACAGGTTCGCCCACCATCGACGACAGGGTAGCTGCAAGCACCTTCGTCACCGTCAAGGGCAATACCGAACTGAAGGCACGATTCAAGCCCGGCGAGATATACAGCGTGTC
>CACXXH010000042.1 GCA_902771595.1 Fibrobacter succinogenes
CAGGAATCTCTTTTAACAAGGGATTCCTGTGGATTAATAAATATGTATGTAAAATCATTGATTTGCCTTTTTTGCGCATACACGCTCTCTGCGGCGTGTGAGGATGGCATTTATTTGAGCACCGTCGATTTGAATAAAGATTCGACGATGGCAATCCTTTTTGCGGCTATTGACGATTCTCTGTACGAGAAAATGAAAAAGACGGAATGGAATGAATTGTCAGGTTTATGCGGATGCGCTGGTGGTGGAATTTTTGTGCAATCTAAACATATAGATTTAATGGAACGAGGCTGGCATTTTAATTATTGTTCAACCCCGGATACTGTTGTGTACTATGCGGATGAGGCGGATAATTCAAAGGACTTGATTCTAGAAAAGAATTCAATTCTGTTCAATCAAATCCAGTCGTTGAAAAAACTCATTCAAGAAATGGGTTGCAGGCCCGATTCCGTCTATGAATTTTCTGAAAAGGAGCTGATCCCAGAAAATGCAAAGAAGGGAATCTATGTTATAAATATTCCAATTCCCGACGAAGATATTCGCGTGCCGAAAAAAGTTCGGCTCCTTAAAGTTTATTACCCCGATGGAAAGCTGTTCCGCGAAATCCAGTTTTCACAAGGAGTTCGAAACGGCTATGACAAACGCTATTTCCCGACGGGAGTGAAGTATATCGTCAACCATTACAAGAACGGCTTGATGGAAGGGAACCAAGTCAAATATTATGATTCTGGCAAAAAGGACCTTGAAGTCGGATATAAAAACGGAAAGCATGTCGGAATCGTGAAATACTATTCGGAAGAAAACGGCGCCGTCACCACAGAAGAAATTGACGAGTATACAGGATTCGGATGGTGACTGTCAACGAAGCGTGATTATTCGCCGAACACGAACTTCACATAGATATCGAACAGCGCGGCACCCCAAAGGTACATGAACGGCGCCGCCACCGCAAGGAACGGTCCGAAGGGAATCTGCCCGGTGCCGTCCCCCTTGTTCGCGGTAATCTTCCCGTAGGGGACCATCACGACTATCCCGAGGATCGCGGCGACTATCAGCGTCTCGACCGCTCCGGTCAGCCCCATCAGGGCTCCGTAACCCGCGAGGAGTTTCACGTCACCGAACCCCATGGCATCCTTTTTGAGCAACTTGGTAGCGCACCAGCCCACCAAATAGAGCCCACCACCCGCAATAGCGGCGCCGAGCAGGCTCTGGAGCGGCGTGATACCGCCGGGAACAATCGAAATCAGCAGGCCCGCGACAATCCCGCCCACCGAGATGGAATCGGGAATCAATTTGTACTTGCAGTCCACTGCGCAGACCGGATAGGCCCCGAGCAAAAGCCAGAACATGGCGAAAGCCGACGCCCAAACCGCAGGTTCCATCACCGGCGCGCTAAATAGCCCCGCCGAAACCGAGCCCGCATTCACCGCCACGGCCGAAAACAGGGCCAGCACGCCCAGGAGCCCGCACAGGGCCTCCCCGATCGGGTAAATCACGCTGATAGGCTGCTTGCAGCAGGCGCTCTTCCCGCGCAGCCATAGCCAGCCGACTATAGGCAGGTTGTAGCGGATGGGGATATGCTTCTTGCACAGGGGGCAGTGGCTCGGCGGGTTGATGAGCGAAATCCCGCGGGGCATGCGGTACACAATCACGTTGTAGAAGCTCCCGACGCACGCGCCGAGGGCAAAAAACACCAAAAGCCAATACCAGAGGGGGATTTCTTCCATAAAATACCTCGAAAACGGTGTATACTACAACAAGGAATATATAAAGTGCAACATAATATTTCGCTTTTTCCTTTTAAAAAGATAAATTTAATTTCATAGGACGCTCCCAGAAGGCGCCCCGTTGTTTTGTATTTAAAAAGGATTCTTTATGCGAACAAGAACCTCGTGTCTGATTATTTCTGGAATAGCGTGCCTCATCGCGCTGTTCGCCTGCTCCAGGGAATCATCCATCGTGGAGAACGCCCTGCTGAGAAACAACCATTCCATCGTTTTCGCGTACACGCATCCGTTCGAAAACTCCGAGGCGTTCGCAGACTCCATTGCGACACACGATCTGCCGGCAGACTCCATCTCCGACACCATCACCGTGACCGTGGGCGATTCCATCTACTTCATGGGATTCCTGCCGCTCTACGCCGAAAAGATCTACCGCTTCGAGTGGATCCTCGAAAAGACCGACGAAGAGACCCTGGCCAAGGTCAAGAAAGACAAGAAGGCATCCGCCGACACCGTCATCACCAGCGGCAACACGACCGTGCAGAGCTGGGCGTATGAAAAAGAAGGCATCTACTTCCCGATATTCCGTGCAGTCGACGGCAACAACGCCATCGATACGGCAGGCATCCACCGCCGCCCGCTGTACATCCGCGTCATCGACACGCCCCCCGTGCTCTACGTTCCGCGTGACACCGTCAAGGCGCGCCACAAGAAGGCGGCTACGTTCGGCATACTCGCACTGGACACCTGCGGTTCCATCAAGAAGGTGACCGTCGACCTGGACGCCGACGGCAAGGATACCGCCAAGGTATGGGAAACGAAGAAAATCGAGGATACCGACAGCCTTTCCCTCACCATCCCCTACGACGAGGACTATATCGATTCCCTGGGGAACCAGACCATCTTCGTCACGGTCATCGATGACGACGGCAACGAGACGCTCGACACCGTGTACCTGCACTTCAACCAGCTGCCCACAATCGAGATGCTGCAGCCGGTCGACAACGCATCGCTCAACAGCCAAAAGCGCCAGGCGCTCTACTACCGCGCCGAAGACAGCGACAATCCGGGTTCCCTGCGCTACTTCATCCGCATGGCGAAGAGCCCCGACGGACGTAACCCGCCCATCTTCACCGACCCCGAAGAAAACCTCATCGCCTCGAACATCATCGAAAAGAGCTTCGAAATCATCACGATAATGCCCGATTCCACGCTCAAGAACATCACCGGCCTCGCGGGCATCCTCTACTGGGACGTGTGGGTGACCGACGGCTACGATACCGTCTACGCGAAGCACGTTAAGGAAAACGGCAAGGAAAGGCCGTGGAAGTTCTACCTCGGCAGCGGCAGCGGCCAGAGCCTCGAAGAACTCGAAGGCAACTTCTGGGGCTACGCGAAGTACCAGGGCTGGACAGGCCGCCACAACACCATCCGCATCACCGTAGAAGACTCCCTCGGCAACAGGTTCTACACGCACACCAACGAAAAGGGCATGTACGACATCAACCTCAAGCCGGGCATCTATACCATCACGGCGACGGACACTTCCATCTACAAGTTCGCGTCGGCCACGCTCAAGAACCGCCAGATGTTCCCCGACGACACGCTGTTCCTCGACACGATGATCCTCAAGGACACCCAGAAGCCCGTCATCAGCTTCACCAAGGTCGACACGCTGAACACGCGCGACTTCCAGTTCAACTTCAAGCTCTACGACTTCGGTTCTCAGGTGGCCAGCGCAACGGCATGGCTCGACGGCGAAGAAGTGGAAGCCTCCTATTTCACGACCAACAGCTGGAGCAGGAACCATACCGGGCTCCTCGATGGCGACCACGTGTTCAAGCTGGTCGTCAGGGACAGCGCGGGGCTCGTCTCCGACACCGCCAAGCAGGAATTCTTCGTGCAGGCGTCGAAGATAGTGCTTACCATCGACGGCAAGACATCGAAGATGGTGAATTCCACGCAGTCGCTCACGTTCACCGCGAAGGTCGAGAACGCCATCCCGATGCCGGACACCCTGACCTGGGAAACGAACATCGAAGGCGCCCAAAGCTTCATTTCCGAAGTGAACCCGGTCGACAGCACGGCGACACTCACAATCGACAAGAGCAGGCTGCCTGATGTCACCAAGACGGGCACGTTCTACGAAATGCTCGCCAAGACGAAGGACAACATCGTAACGAACAAGGTGCGTTTCGGATTCTTCGACGACGGGCCGATTGTCTACTTCGAATCGCCGACAAACGACACCACCATTTCTATCAACGACACCATCGCCTACAGCATCTTCGCCGACGGCAACAACAGCGACCCGACCGACAAGACCTTCACGCTCAGCTGGGATTGCAACGGCGGCTACCCGTGCCCGACCGGCAACAATCTGAATGGCGAAATTTTCTGGGGCGACGCAGGCACCAAGAAATTCATCGTGACCATCGCCAACTCCGCAAACGTAACGCGCAAGGACACGCTCCTCGTGAACGTGATTAGCGACCCGCCGACCATCCAGGTGACATCCGAATCCATCGACAACCGCCACAAGATCAATTCTTCCGTGACCCTGCGCGTGAGCGCGAGCGACAAGTTCGGCACCATCAAGAGAATCGACTGGGGCTGCACCAACGGCTCCATGGTCTCCTTCGACAACAATACCGTATTCGACCCGCCGAAGAAGAGCATCTCGAACGAGCCCATCACCGTCCTCATGCCGGGAACCGCCACCGAAAACTACAAGTGCATCGTGAAGGCGACCGACGACGACGGCGAATCCGCTAACGACACCATTTCGTTCAAGGTGCTGCAGGACCTCCCCTACATCTCCCTGAACATCGCGAGCCAGACCCTCACCATCAAGGACCAGGTAAGGCTCGGATACATAGCGATAGACACGCTGGGACAGCTGGTCGGTTACGAACTCGCCTGCGACAGCATCAAGAGCAACCTGAAGAACAACTGGACGAGCTTCGCCAACGGCACGACCCCGACAGTCACGATGCCGCCCGAGGCCTGCACTTGGTACTGCGCCATCCGCGTCACCGATGACGACGGCAACAAGGCGGCAGATACCGCCACGTTCACCGTATTGCAGGACCCGCCGACCGTGCAGGTTCTCGGTAACTACACCGTCACCCCGAAGGATACCATCAGGCTCGACGCCATCGCCAACGACCGTTACGGCCAGATTGTACTGTATGAATGGGGCTGCGGTTCCGCGGGAGCCCAGAACATCGGCTTCACCTTCTCGAGCCCGAATTCTCCCAACTACTCGGCAGTCATGCCCGCGACCGCTCAGAACGGCTACCGCTGCATCATCCGCGTCACCGATGACGACGGCAACACGGCCCGCGACACGACCATCATCAACATCATCCAGGCGCCGCCCACCGTCATAGTCAACACGGAATCCGTGATTGTCCGCGAAGGCTACAACATCGTGCTGAACGCGACCGCCTACGACTACCCCGACTACCCGGGCTACATCGCGAAACGCGAATGGAGCTGCGGTTCGCCCTCCGAAATCGACCGGAACTGGAAGACAGTCTCGCAGTTCGACACCGTATGGAAGGCACCCGCCGCAGTGGCTACGTTCTACTGCGTCGCCCGAGTCACCGACGACGACAACAACACCGCAATGGATACGATGAACGTCATATTCTCGACCGAAATCCCGTCCATCCAGGTGAAGGACGAAGTCGTCTACATCACCGCCGGAAACGTCGTCGAGCTCAACGCCAGCGTCAACAACGTGTGGCAGGGAATCAGCTGGTTCTCATGGGAATGCTTCGACGCGAAGACAAAGAAGTCGCTCGAAAAGGACGTCCCGCGATATGACTACTACGCGAACGGCTCCAGTTTCTACGACTACCGCGATTCCTCGTTTACAAGCAGCGGCAAGGACATGTTCTGCGTCGTCTCCGCCGAAGAAGCCAGCACGAAGGCCGTATTCAAGGATACGACCGCGGTCAACTTCATCAGCCAGCCGCCCGTGGGCGTGATTACCGCGGCCGACACGGTCTACATGTGGAGCGGCGACGAATCCTTCGACAACGGCGAAGCCTACTACTTCTACGACACCAGCTGGGGTGGCAAGCACTCCTCGATTGGCACCATCGGCGACAAGAACAACCAGGACTTCTGGTGGAGCTTCAGCAACGTCGACGACAACTACTACCAGGGCAACCATGACGGCTCCCTCGACACGAGCATCGCAGAATTCAACTCGGCGTTCATCCGCAGCTCTACGGAAAATTCCGTGAACATCTGCCTCGACTACCGCGACAGCACCTCCGCTCACCCGACGCAGTCGTTCTACTCCAGGCACCGCGCCGACGAAGTCTGCCGCAGGGTTTACTTCCGCAAGGCATGGAGGAACCTCGCCCGCGATACGGTTCTCGAGAAGACCAAGATGACGACCCCGCCGGCACTCGCCACGGTAGGCAACAAGGCCATCATCGTATACCTGCAGAACAGCACGACAATAAAGACATCGTACCTGAATGGAGACTCTTGGACAAATATGGAGCCTATGACGGCATCGGATTCCGTCGCAGCGCTCAAGACGGCCAGCGACGGTTCGAATCTCTTCCTCGCCGTGCTCACGAGCTCAGGCAAGTTGAATGTCTACAAGTCGACCGGCGGAACGTCCACATGGGCCCGCCTCGGCACCGCCAACATCAGCGGCAGCGCTTCGAGCATCAGCATCACCTGCAAGCCCGGCACAACCGACCGGCCGGCCGTAAGCTACATAGATAAATCGACGAAGATGCCCGCATTCAGCCGTTGGAACGGTTCGGAATGGATCTCGACAGAGATTGCCGCGCCGTTAAAACAAGAAATCAACTGCCACAGGGTAAACCACAGAGATGTCTGCGACACCTCCTATAAGGAAAACCCGACAAAGATGCGCGAACTACAGTCCGCATATCTACAAAACGGCTCCATTGCATTCATCCTTGTTGACACCACATCGAGCTACGTAGCCTACTACGCACTCTATGACAACGCCAATAACCTGAGTCACCGTACAGAAAGCTTTGCAACCAACGTGAACGGCGTGAACCTCGCCACCGACGGCAACACGCTCTACATGGGCTTCCTGAACCGCGACACCGAGAAGTACGGTCCTTATGTATACAAGGGAACCGTAGGCTCTTCTTCCATATCGTGGACCAAGACCGGCGCCTTCGGCAAGTCCATCCACGAAGGTATCCTGGCCTACCATATCAGCCTCACGACCTTCGACGGGAAACTGTACGCCATCGTCGACGACAAGGGCAAGGTTTCGCTTGCGCAGAGCCACGCGTTCCACCTGGACGGCAACACCTGGAAGCTCCTCGGCGAAAACGAACTGCCCTACTTCAAGGCCGTGTTCTACAACAACAAGCACTACTATCTCCGCGGTGCAGTCCCGAGCATCGCTGTCAGCGCGAACGGAAAAATCTACATTTCCATGCTCGCCTGGGAAAACGCAGGCGGTAGAGACAAAAACTTCGGCCCCATCGTAATGAAATACGTGGCCGACACATGGACGGTTCATTAATGAATATTGAAATTGCAGCAATTTGTGACGCAGCGACAGCGAACGGAGTAGGTGGTAGACTTAACATTCTCGGAGCATTCGACAGGGCTTTCCCGCCGCAGTTCCCCTTTGTCATACCGCAGTGCGCCGCGGCGTTCCGCATCCGTTACCTGAGGACGGAAGCAGGAACGCACAAGCTCGCGCTTTCCATTGAAGATGTATGCGGCCACCCAATCGTTCCCGTGATGGAATCCAACATCCCGTTCGAACCCGTGGCCACCGGTCTCGACACCGCGGCAATCAACCTGGTGCTGAACATGCAGCGCCTGCAGATTGCCCGCCCCGACAAGTACATCGTGCGCCTGCATATCGATGACGAAGAAATCGCGACGCTCCCGCTGTACATTCTCGAAGACCCGCGCGCAAAGCAGGCCAATCCGCCGGCTAACAACGGCGAGATAAGGAACTAGCAGGGAATGCACCCGCACCGCATTTTCACGGCCGTCACGCTGTCGCTCGGGCTTGTCGCCTGCAGCGGCATCAACGACAGTTGGGAAGTGAAGGGCGGGGGCTATATCAAGTACAAGATCAATGGCGGGGAGAGCCACACAATCGAGCTCGACGCAGACGACGTCGAAATCCCGTTCATCCGCAACAGCCACCATTACCTGTACCTGAAAACGCGCCCCGAGGAAAGCAGCCGCGGCGACCAGTTCTCGATCATGGTGAACAGGCCCACCCTGGGCAACAACGCCCCCGTTCAGGGGCAATATTCCTGGTTCATCGCCGAGAATACGGAAAAATCCATGATTTACGCCGACAGCAGCATCGTCCATTTCGACCAGAAGGACGATTCCACCTGGACGGCGGACCTTTCCCTGTACGTGCAGGACTGCAGGAGCGGATACTGCAAGGAATCGCTCCCCAGGCTGCATATCACGGGCAGGCTACGGTACTGGATACCTGCGGAAGATCGGTAGTGGCAAAAAAAAGCGGTTTCCCCTTGACAAAACCCGCCCAAGTTTCTACTATTGGGCTACCTTAATGGTCGATTAGCTCAGTTGGTTAGAGCGCCACCTTGACATGGTGGAGGTCACAGATTCGAGTTCTGTATCGACCACTGAAAAAGACCCTGCGAAAGCGGGGTCTTTTTTTATGTCTAAAAAACAAAAAGAAAACCGCTCCGAAGAGCGGTTCCCTAAATTCAGCCGAAGTAAAAATTACTTCTTGCCCTTCTTGGCTGCGGCCTTCTTGGAAGCGACAGAAGCCTTGAGAGCGGCGCCGGCCTTGAAGCTGACGGTCTTGGAGGCCTTGATCTTGATCTTTTCGCCGGTGAGCGGATTGCGGCCGTCACGAGCAGCGCGTTCCTTCACAGCGAAGGTACCGAAACCGATGAGCTGAACGTTGCCGTCCTTCTTGACACCAGCGGCGATGCCGTCGAGCACTGCGTCAACAGCGCGAGCAGCAGCAGCCTTAGATTCAATACCAGCTTCCTTGTTAGCGAGGATGGCGTCGATGAGTTCTTGTTTGTTCATTTTTTAACTCCTTGAGTTGTTGAGATTAATTGTATGGTGATATTATACCTTTTTTTTTCTCATGTGGAAGATATTTTTTGAAAAAAATCGTTTCAATGCCCGTAAAATCAGGCCTCGGGGGCCGGTTCGACTTTTTCTTCAGAAGCGTCTGTCCTCTCGTGGAACTTCTTCACATACACAAGACACAAGCACGTAAATGGGATTGCAACGAGTAAACCTAAGAAGCCCAACAACTTACCCCACACGGAAAGAGAGAGGAGAATTCCGACAGGCGGAAGGTCCATCGACTTGCCGACAATACGCGGCACCAAGAAGAAATCTTCGATAACCTGCACGACCAAATAAATGGAGCCAATGATGATCGCGACTTCCCAGAACGGAAGCCCGGTATTGAGGGCGTAGACGACCGCCAGTAGCAGTGCAAGCGGAATCGTCGTGAGCTGCATATAAGGAATCATGTTGAGCGCGCCGGAGAAAAGTCCGAAGGCGACTCCCATAGGCAGTCCCATCACGCCGAAGCCGATGGCGTAAAGGATTCCGACGATCAGGGCGACCAGCGCCTGTGCACGGAAGTAGTTGCCCATGAACTTGTCTGTCTCTTTTGCAAACAAACTAGCATCCTTGCGCATGCGCGTCGGGAACATGCTGAGAGCGCCGGAGCGAAGCTTGTGCATGTCGAGCATGATAAACACGAGATACATGAAGATGACCGCCGCGCTAGAGAACCACACGACAACCGTACCCGTATAAGAAAGCACGCCCCAGGCTCCGGGCAACACCTTCGATGCGATGTTCTGGACTTCGCTCCAGAAATCAAGCCGCTGCATGGCGCCCGCTAGTTTGTCCCAAGAAATCATCGAGCGGACGGAATCGAGCAAATTGGCGGGCAGGATTTCGTTCAAGCGCGACAGCCATTCCGAGTCCGTGAACAGGCGGGTTATCAACACGCCCAAAGTCTGCACTTCACGAACAATCTGCGGAATGAAGAACTTGCCGAACCCGAACAAAGCGAGCAGGACAGCGACAAGCACGATAATGACCGCAATAACGCGGTGCTTCACCTTCTTCTGCAGCCAGTTCACAATCGGGTCGACGATGTAGGCCATCAGGAATGCGGCAAAGAACGGGAAGAGCACGCCGCGCAGATAATAAACCAGTACAACGGAAAGTCCTATCCCGAGGCTCCAAAGTACAAACCGCATCACGCGGTCAAGATTCCAGTATCTAGACATTTTGTCCCCCGTTTTTCGGAGATTCATTCGTATTCTTCTTGAGCGTCACCGTTTCGAGAATCACGAACGTCACCACCATTACAATCAAAATAGCATACATCACATTTTCAAAATCGCGGTTCACGCCCCAAGCGCGCAGGCTCTTGAAACTGATTTCGTCGGTGATTCCACGCATGATTCCATCGCCGTTTGCGATTTCGAGCGCGACGCTCCTGTGCAGGTGCGTAAGGCCATCATCTTCTTCCAAACCCATAGCGGCAAGCCACCACATGGCGGTCTTGAATTCCGTCAAGGGAATCTTTACGGATTCAAACGAGCGCGATGCCGGCACGTTGTACACAACAGGACGGAACGATTCACGGACGCCTTTCTTGGTATAAGCAGGATCGTCGGTAAGGATACGAACAGAAACAGAGGACATGCGCCTTGTCGCCAATTCTATTTCCAGCGTATCGTACGTCGAGAAATCGAAATGTTCCACAGGGCGGTTATTCACGGACTTCAGGTTGAACCCAACGCCGACCGACGGATACGCGACCCCCGATCGTACATTGACTTCCACCGAAAGCAGGGAATCCGAAATGTCCATCGACGCCGTAGAGAGGCCACCACGGGCGGCATCCGTCAGTTCGTACAGTTCGAACGGACTCGTCGGGAAGAACTCGCACGAAATCGCCCTGAACGAAACAAAGCACCAGGCCCAGACAAACAACAGAACGAAAAAGACGAACCCTACGGCATATTTAATTCTTGTCTTCGTCATTATGAACCTTGTGGCTGCGGCCCACTGCGATAATGGTGATGATCAGGAAAGCGAAAAGCACTACACCGAAATAGAAATTGCTCACACCGTTTGCAGAAATCGAGTGTACTTTCACGGAGAAGGCCTTGCCGCGCGGCTGGTTCCAGCCCGGGGTAATCTCAAAGCGGGCGACAGACTCCTGGTGACGCTTGTTGTACTTCTGGTCAACTCCCGCATTCTCGTACCAGAATTCCGGCGTGTACAGTTGTTCCATCGGGATGGCGATACGCTGGCGCCCCGCCTTCAAGGGAATCTCCTTCAGCAGGAGCTTGAAGGTCTGCACCTTCTCAATGTCCGTCACGTCGGGATCGTACGTCCATACCTTGACCAGGATTTCGTCCGTCCCCTTCGCGTCGATATCGAACACGAGCGAATCCACGAACATCCAGTTCCTGTAATTCTTTTCACCCTGCGGGTCGAAATTCCAGAGCAGCCCGCACCATGCGAAGACGGCGGTATCGGTCCCGAGCGTACACGAAAAATCGGCGGAAGAATCGTGCAAATCCATGGACGCTTCCGAGGACCCCCCGTCAAGGCGGTCGTCGTACTTGTCCAAAGTTACACCTTCCGAAAGCGGGAACACGACTTCGGAAAAAGACCTGTCCGGAAGTAGTGCGTAAGCAACGAGAATCGCAGCAGCGACAATCGCGAGCACGGCATATGTTTTCTTCATGTTACTCGAATATCTTCTTTAAGTGGAGGTTGTACTGTATTTCGTCCAGAGGGTCGACCTCAGGCATTTTTTCCCCAAACCACTTGTTCACAAGAGCGTCGATTGCACGAATAAAAAAGAAATGGTGTTTCGTCGAAGCAGACGCCGGCTTCTGGAACGGCGAATCCAGCGTACGCTTCAAGATGGCAAGCATCTGCGACGGCGGCAGGTGGAACATCTTGCAGCATGTCGTCACCTTGCCGGGCATTCCGTAATCGGGAATGTTGCCGTCTACCAAAGGTTCTCCGTGATCGATGCAGCAGGCACCCGTCATATCAGGATCGGGCACGTTCTTCGCCTTGAGGGCGTTGTACCACATTTCGCGCGAACGATCAGGAACGTCACCGCGCAGGGCCATCGTCTGGTCGCACGGGAAAAAAGTCGAAAAGCACTTGGGGCAAATGCGCAGGTCCAGATGGCCTATTTTCTTCTGGACGACTTCCGATTTGCAGAATGGACATATACTCATGTTATTGAATATAGTTATTTAATTATTACAAGCACTACTCCACCAAATCGAAATCAGCTGTTCTGAGTTGCCCGAATTCCCCAAAAAAAGCCAAATAACCAGAATTCACCAACCGGGAACGGCACCCGAAGCCCCCCGGAAACTATTAAACTAAATTTAGGCGCATGGCAAAAGTTGTACAGATTACCGCTGAAAATTTCGAGACCGAGGTCATCCAGGCCTCCGAGACCCGCGCCGTCGCGGTGCTTTTTTCCTCCGCTGAATACCCCGACTGCGGGCCCTACTCCCAGCTGATGGGCCAGCTTTCGACCAGCATGGACTTCACCCTCGGCGTAGTGAGCTGCGACGAGCGCGAGAACATGCGGCTCATCCAGGCGTTCCGCGTGCAGTCCGTACCCGAAGTGCACGTGGTGGACAAAGGCCAGATTGCGGACGTCATCGCGGGCGTGTTGCCTGAAGCCGACCTGAAGAAGCGACTCGAGAAGTTCTTCGTGAGCGACGAGGCCCGGTTCCAGATGGCCCTCGAAGACGCGATTGCCCAGAAGAACTTCGACCAGGCCATCCCGATGCTCGAAGAAGCGCTCTCCAAGACTCCCGACGACAAGAAGCTGCAGCTCCTGTGGGCGAAGGCGAGCCTCGGGCTCGGCGATACCGAGAAGGCGAAGACCGTGCTCCAGAAGTTCAACGAAGGCGACGACCAGTACCGCGAGGCGAAATCCCTGCTGGAACTCCTCGACTTCCACGCCGAGGCCGCCAAGAAGGACGTTACGGGCAAAGAAGCCATCGTGTATCACGAGGCCTGCAAGCTCGCCTGCGCCGAAGACTTCGAAAGCGCACTTCAGGCGTTCCTGAACCTGTTCGTGGAAGCGCCCGAATGGAACGACGGCGCCGCCAAGAAGGCGATGCTTACTTTATTCGGAGTTCTCGGGCCCAAGCACGAACTCACGTGGAAGTACCGCGCCAAATTGAACACGATGATGTTCATTTAGTGGCCGCTGGTTGTTGGTCGCTAGTCACTGGTTGCTGGTCGCTAGCTATTAGTTACTGGCCCTCTGACGAATTATTTTGTAGTTTATTCTAGAAAAGGCTACGAAGCCAAAAGCAAGGAGGAGTTGGGATGGGTAAGTTCAGGACGGCGCATATTCTCGCGGCAATGCTGCTATTTGCCAGTACCGCCTCGGCACTCTCGTTCAGCCCTTGCGGAAGCGCCCGGGAATGCGAGGATTATCCGGATTCCATCAACGCGTCAAGGCTACCGGAAACACTCCGTATCACTTTACAGCAAAAGCTCGACAGCGACACCGGCCTCGTGTTCTGGGGCCTGCAAGAAAATTATGAGGCCCTGGCCATCGTAAAGTATAGGGACGGACTGATTCACTCCTGGTCTCACGAAAACATAACGAAAGAACAGGAAAAGAATTTCTTTGCTTGGTACAACGCAATGGACAAAGCGTCCCGCAGCAAACTCGATTCTGTACCGGAAGACCTCAAGCGCACCTACATTGATGCAAACGACCAGACCTTATACGCCCTCGTCAAGGCGGATTTCGCTATCAAGAAAATCTACGACCGAAAAACGCGTACCTGGAACACCCCGCCGCAAGAGGAGCAATTCCTCACCCGATACTACCTTGTACACAACGGCCCCGTTCTCGAGGTGAACCCGCCCAAATTACAGGTCAACATCTCCCTAGAAAATGTCCATTCGCAACTCGAGAGGATCTTCTTCGAAGATGGTCACTCCCGAATTATAGAAGAGAATGAGTTCAAATCGCTGGACTCCCTGCTGAAAAAAGAAGGCTACTACTTGCCGAATCACTATTTACTTGAAGTTTCCAAGGACATGTCGCCCATCTATAAGCAGAGTATCGCAGACGCCCTCGGGAACGGCGACAGGGACGCCATCCGCAGGAACATGGCCGCACTTGACTCCTTCCTGGTTTATGCCGACGGCAAGTTCTTCTTCTCTCGGCCAGGGCCGTTGACCTGCCCCACCAAACAGTTGATGAACGCCTACCTGCGTACCTTCGAGGACGGGCTCGACTGCATGGAAAATTCCTACATGACCGAACCGGAAAACGTTATCTTCGCCCTGCTGCAAGACTCCCTCCGGGCGATGAACAAGTCGGGCGAACTGGAAAAGGAAATCGCACGGCTCAATTCCGGTGACCGCGCGTTTTGGCGCATACTAGTCACCACGCTCGAAATAGATGACCGGGAAAAGCGCAACGATGTTGTGACGGCGAACGTCGACAGCATCAAGAAAATCGATCAGCGCGACTTTATCATCAATAGATTCTACAAAGGTATGGGTGTCAGCTGGAACATCCAGATGGGCATGGGTGGCGGATTCTCCTTCGGGCTCGGCGATGCACACGAGTTCTTCCCGAGCGAAGGCACTTTCAACGTCACCCTCGAATTCTTCCCGAACAAGATTGGCGGCGGCTACAACGGCAGGTTCCTTTCTTCAAAGAATTTCGACGAGAACAAGTTCCAGAGCATATACCTTCTGGATTTATATGCGGGCTACCGCACGTTCTCCTTGTCGCATCTCGAGAACCGTATTTACGTGGGACCGACGCTCTTGTTCAGCGACCTCATGGAAAAGGACAATCAGGAATCCCTCAAGTCCCACTTCGGGGTCGGATTCCATCTCGGGACAGCTTTCGACTTCTACTTCACAAAGTACCGGCAAAACGGGCAGCTGCGCCTGGGGCTCAGGCTGCTCGCGAGCATCAGCAACTATTACACCGACGTCGTGAAAGGAAGCAACGGCGGAATGCTGTCGCTTTCGCTCACGCCACTGTTGCAGTATTACGAAATGAGAGAGACGAAATATGGCGAAAACTAAAGTGTCTATAAAACGAATCCTTGTCGCAGCCTGTATCCTCCTGGGTTTCGCGCAATCCGCCTATTCGCAGCCGTCAAGCCCAGACGCATCCGACATGCGCAGCGAATGGAGCTGGGGCGGTGAAGCCGCCACGCCCGAAGCAGAAAAAGTCCCTGTAAAAAAAACGGTGGAGATTCCCTATTTTGACCAGGACATTGGCCAGCGCCTGCTCAACAAGGAATTCAGCTACATCGCAAACACCGACAACATCCGCGAAAGCCACGCAAGGTCCATCAACGTATACAGAACACCGTTCGGACGCCTTAAGGAATTCGGTTACGCCAACACGGAGTTTTACGAAAACATCTACGTGTACCTGAACAGCGACGAATGGGAAGAAGACCTAAAAAAACTTTCGCCCGGGGATGCCGCATTCATCCGCTTAATCGTCTATTACTGCTTTGCCGAAATAAAGGGCCCGCGTTTCGTTCAAACGCAACTTGAAAAAATCGAAAAAGAGAATCAGCGCTCATTCATAGAGAATTTCTTCCGCGTAAAACGCCAGCACGAAGTACTGCGCTCCAGCCACTGGCTCATGTTCATCGGATTCGGGGCGAACTTCTTTACCCACGGGGCCGAAGACAATCTCGGGCACGGTCCCAGCTACGACATCGGATTCGGCTACTGCCTCAAAGGCATGTTCTGTGCCGATTTTCGCCTCAACGGAATTATCGGGGTAGACCCGTACAAGGAAGACATCGTACAGTCGGAAATCACCTACCCCAAAGAAGACATCCACTACACCGCCGTTGAAGCCCTGTTGCGCACAAAAATCATCTACACCTTCGATTACGAGTTCTCCATATTCGGTGGCCTGAGGCTGCATGCCATAGAGTTCGACAGCGAGGAAGGCAAGAAGTTCAAGGAAACGTTCGGCAAAGACATGAAAAACTCGTATTCGTACAGTTACACCATGGGCTTTGAGGGTGCCAAATACTTCGGCGGGAACGGAACCATGCCAAAACTATTCGGAATCGGCGCCCGCGTCGGCGTCGCGAACTTCGGCGACAACTTTTTCGACATCGGCGGTTACAACTGGTACGCCACCCTGGACCTCATCGTAAAACTCGCAAAGTTTGATTAAGGGCGTTTAATCCACCCTTTTCGCAATAACCAGCAACCAATAACGGGGAACTATTTCTAAATTATCCCCCGTATTTTATTGTACAGTAAAACAAGGGATTTATCCCACAGGAAAACACTATGAAAAAGATCAAGTTCCAGGACACCTCGTTCCGCGATGGTTTCCAGTCTATTTTCGGTGCCCGTGTCTTCGCGAAGGACTTTATGCCCGCCGTCGAAGCTGCCTGCAAGGCCGGCATCACCCACTTTGAAGCTGGTGGTGGCGCCCGTTTCCAGGCCCTTTACCAGAACTGCGGCGAAGACGCCTTCGACATGATGGACGAATTCCGTCGCGTCGTGGGCCCGAACGTCCGCCTGCAGACCCTCGCCCGCGGTATCAACGTGGTGGCCCTCGCCCCGCAGCCGCGCGACATGATCAAGCTCCATGCCGACATGTTCAAGAAGCACGGCATGACCCGCATCCGTAACTTTGACGCCCTCAACGACGTGAACAACCTCATCTACTCCGGCAAGTGCATTACCGACGCCGGTCTGGAACACGAAGTCGTGGTGACCATGATGGAACTGCCTCCGGGATGCGACCTCAACGCCGCCCACAACCCGGAATTCTACGAACGCATCCTCCGCAACATTTTGGACGCGGGCGTTCCGTTCGCATCCGTCTGCTTCAAGGACGCTTCCGGTACCACGAACCCGACCAAGGTTTACGAAACCTTCAAGCGCGCCCGCAAGCTCCTCGGCGACAACGTCGAACTCCGCATTCACAGCCATGACACCTGCGGTACCGGTGTGGCCCAGTACAAGGCCGCTATCGAAGGTGGCGCCGATGGTGTTGACCTCGGCCGCAAGCCACTCTCCGGCGGTACGGCTCAGCCCGACCTGTTCTCCATGTTCCACGCCCTCAAGGGTACGGAATACAAGCTCGCCCTCGGTGAAGACAGCATCGTCGACGATCACATTCCGGAACTCATGGAAGCGAACAACGTCGCCGTTGAATGCCTCAAGGACTACAACTTCCCGCCTGAAGCACGCCAGATTACGACCGACGTGATCTTCAGCCCCATGCCGGGTGGCGCTCTTACCGCCAACACCCTCATGATGCGTGAAACCAAGACCTTCCACCTGTTCCCGAAGGTTATCGAGAACATGAGTGAATGCGTCCGCCGCGGTGGCTTTGCTTCTTCCGTGACCCCGGTTTCCCAGTTCTACTTCCAGCAGGCCTACATGAACACCCTGAACCAGGCCGCAGGCCGCGGTACGTGGTTCAAGATGACGGAAGGCTACGGCAAAATGCTCCTCGGCTACCAGGGCAAGACCCCGTGCGAACCGGATCCGGAGCTCGTGAAGATTGCTGCCGACCAGTTCAACATGAAGCCGTTCAAGGAAGCCTATCCGGGCATCCAGTGCGCCGAAGAAATCCTTCCGCCGGGCATCCCGGCTGCCAAGAAGCTCCTCGAAGAAAATGGCCTGCCGGTTACCGACGAGACCATCTTCATCACGGGCTGCCTCCAGACGAAGGCTGGCAACAAGGGTATCGAGTTCCTCAAGGGCAACCGCCACATTGGCGTGCCGAAGAAGGACCCGAACGCCGCTCCGGCTGTCGACACCAAGAACATGAAGGCCGGTGCAACGAGCACCTACCGCATTGCCCTTGGCAACCAGAGCTGGGACGTGCAGGTCAGCACGCTCAAGTAAGTCTTATAGACAAATTAAAGGAAGCTCCGTTGACGCGGGGCTTCTTTTTGTTATAGCGAAGAATTATGTTTACGCCCTATTAGAAAGGCTCGCACAAAGGAATCCTTGCATTGCATTTTTTGCCCTCCGCATAATCATAGTGAACTTGATTGTATTCACCTTTCACTTTCAGGCAACTATTGCTGTCAACAACCTGTATATTTAAAGTCCCATTTGATGTAAGTTCAAAAAAGCTACTGTCTTGGAAAGATACTCTAATAGCTGATGAGGAAATACTTTTTTGTGGATTTGGAAGCCTCCAAATCATACTGTCGCTACAAGTTTCAAATATATCTAAGGCCATGTGATACTTGATAATTCTATTGAACGAGCGTTTTGACAATGATAGTTCATAAATGCCATCATCATCTATAATGAACAAATTCTCTGCAAAACGATTCATTATAGGATCTACAATCACTCCATAATCAATCATTTTTTTAAGCCGGTTTTCGTCGTCCATTTTTTTCAAATCTGTTTCTGATTGATATCCCGTTATGTCTTCATATATTTTTTTCAATACATCTCGTCTGTTTTTTTTCAAATCCGTTTCTGATTGATATACCGTAAAGTCTTCATAGAAATCTACAATGCTATCCACTTCATATAAAGATGAATCTGATAATTTGACAAAAAAAAGCACATCAGGATAGTTGTAACGATACAGGAGAGCGTGATACCCATCGTCGAAAAGTTCTGCGTAGGTGACGGTCGTATCCCTGCTTTTGAATGCTTCGGTAATTTTACCACACCATGTATTAACGTTCAATTTATCGAAGCCACTACATATTTGAGCGGCACCATTCGAAAAAGTAATATACGGCAATGAGTCGTGGCCGATATAGTAATAGTAGTTTTTATTGTCTTGACCATATATCCACCAGTCACCGGAGCCCTCGTTCATCTGGTTCACATCAAATTGGAAGATATTCGATTCTTTTGGAATGATGTAATTAGGCTCAATCAAGAGCATCCAACAGTTTAAAAGAGCATTCGAGAAGGCCATCAACAACACGACAAGACACAACGGCACAAGCAGAAGAAGGATTCTGATCCACTTCCGTTGGGTTGGGTAAGTTTCTTTTTCATTCATAATCAACTATGATAATATGGGAGTACGTAAAACATAAGAGAACTCAAAGAGGAGGCCACCGCAAGGACACCGAGAAAAATTTTTATGACTGTAGGCCTATTCATATCAACAATCCCATTTTCTTGCAGACGCGGCAGGCTTTGCGGTATGAGCCCTGCAAATGCGGACTTATTTTTTATCAAAGAACGACTAGACTTCCCTTTGTCAACTACCCATTTTTGTAGACTTCCCCATAATTTCAGTTTAATTTTTTCAATTTTATTTTCACAATTCTACTTTTTTTCATCTTATACCAAAAATCAGCGGATTATTTTTTTTGAGTCATTCTAAATGATCAACGCTCGATTTTGTTAAGATACTTAGTAATTTCATACTTTCGTATTCTGGAATACTTGCCAAATAATTGCATAAATAATAATCTAACAAATACATTTGCGAATACGACATGCTGGACCACTCTTGTATATCATTTTCTTGAAAAAATTTATCCATTATCGGTTTCATTTCTGAAATGCTATAAAGGAATTCCTCAAAAGACATGTCAAAATTCAATTTCCTTAGATGATTAATAAAATTATAAATTTCCAACCAACATTCAATAATGTTTTGTAACGATCTTTTTCTTTTTAAAGTTTCCACTTGATTGCGTATCGCCTGATTAAAGGATTCACTGGAATCAATAGTTTTTAAAATATTTTCTTTATAATCAGCATAATCCCAATCTTCTATGATGCGCACAAATTCTGAATTTTCATTCAGCCTCATACTTATATTTATTATCGCCAGCACAACACTGTATTGACCATAACGTTGAACTAATTCCACAAATTCATCACTATAATTACTTTTTTTATTTACTAAAGATATATTGGATTCTTTAGAATTATCTCCACAGGAAACATAAAACAAAGAAATCAATAAAATACTTATCAGAGTTTTAACTTTCATAACTTCACCTTTTACAAAAACCTAATTTTTGGGGGGGAGTCTTTCCTTTAAATAAATACTGATAGTATCGGGAAATAACTATTGTTATCGGAACATCATGGCCGCCCTACATCACTCGTTTAGCAATTCGTGCAGCGTTAATGGACGGGTGACTCGTAGCGACAAAAAAGATACGGATAAAATAACCAGCCAGTTTTGCTCGATTGATAAAATCGACCTTGCCGTCTGAAGAAAGAACACTCTCAAAAATGAGGCTTTTCCGCTGTTTAAGGCGATCTTCACGCAAAGATTCACAATACTGAACAGCCTTTAGAACCGCCTCAGGAGAATTCCAATCCCCAAAGCGATCCTGGGCAACAACATCGGGATTGATGTAAACAGCATCTTCCATCCATTCATGGCGAAGGATTTTGGATGTAATTGTCGTTTTTCCAGACCCATTTGGACCGGCAATCACGATTAGCACAGGGCGATGTTCAGTCGAAGACATAACTAGCGGATTTTTGCTGCAGCGCGTTTGAGTTCGGCGAAATAACGGGCGGTGGCTTCGGCATCAGCCTTGCGGGCATCGTCAAAAGCCTCTTTCATCAACTGTGAAAGAAGCTCGTCCGATGGTTCCTCGGTGCTAGTCAACTTATAAGTATCCAAAGTCATTTTACCACCTCGTTTTCTGTAAATATACTCTTTTTTACGGAACGGAGCAAACTAAACGTCCTTTTCCCACTCTTCAAGAGTGATTTTTGCAGATACGGCCAGTAGACTATTCGGGACTTCACCTAGTGCAGACAAAACTTTTTCAGCCTCGTCATTGGAAATTGCAAGATAATGCGTTGCCGCCCAGAGCCTTGTTCCCATAGACGGAGCGGAAAGTAATTCATGGAATGCTTCGCTGTTCAATGCACCTTGAGCCTTGATTTGCTGATAAACTGCCATCAACTCGTCGTAGGCTTTATTCGCCTTTTTATGGTTGCCAGTTTCTATTGCGTCGCCATACAAATCTGAAAGTCGCGCATATTCACTTATCCATTTCTCGGCGTTTTCATTCATAATCATCGATTCCGGTTATTTACAAAGATTACGCTCCGAAAGATCTGGGTCGACAACAATACAACCACCGGAAATGTCCGTATCAAAAATAATCTTTTCTCCCGCACGATAGTGCGGCAATCCCTTAAGCGGGGAATCAAATTCTATCCAATCATAAAAATTCAAGCGATTGCCATAGTACCTTTTTCCTCTCGGTACATATTTCCAGGTGCCCCGATTCGAATCCAAGCCATTGCCGTCCGCATAGACCTGCAAAAATGTAGAATCTGGGTAAAGCGTCACCGATTCAAAGCCATGTTCATGCGTTCGCTTATACGTTCCAACAAAATCTTCATCTTGGAAGCACTGGAATAATACAAAAATAACCAAAAGCGCCCCAAGGGAAATTTTTATGAATGCAGGCTTTTTCATTTTTTCCTCAGCTATTCAGCCATGGCAATGTACTCGTCTAAATTCGGGATGTTGCTTATGATTTCTGAATCATCATGACAAACTTTAACAAAACCATTTGACATTTCAAAGCCGACAAAATCACCATCGCCAATATCAAACAAATGATAAATGCATCGACCATCCAGATTCACTTGGCAAATTTCACTTATGTTGATTTGAGGATATTTCTCGTGAATACTCTGGAATTCTTTCCAAAAGTCCTCAGGTAATTTTTCTATTTGCAAAACTTTCTGCACATTTTCTACGTTGACCTGTAAGTTTGTAAGGTCAATTTTTTCTTTCGTCGAAAGAGAAAATCCAGCAAACAGCCCTCTTGCAAAACAAATAGAGAATTCGATATTTGACGTGTTTGTATTGCTAAGGACAATTCCTTTCAAATTAAAATAAGGTTCAGAGCGCCGCTCATATTTTTCGCTCACTGATGTATCAAAGAAAACGTTATAACGGCATGGGACCGAATGCAAGTCCGGTATAATTCGCCCGATAATTCCGGCATTCAATTCTTCTCTATATACCGAATACTCATCTGGCATTTTTTCGAGAACCATCAGGCAAAGTTTTTTTGCCCATTCCTCTAGTCTTTCTTTCTTTAACCAAGAAAACAATTTGCTAAACATCGTGATTCACTCCTTCTGCCTACTAAAATTCAACCATGATAATATGGGAGTACGTAAAACATTCTTGCCAGCGTGACAACAATCCAAAACATATACACGATTTTAGTCGCCATTTTCTTGGAGATGCCAATTTTCGCGAATTTCAAACTTATCAAAGAGATTCCCAATAGGAATGTACTTAAAAAACATGACACAAAAATAAAGCAGGCACAATCGTCATCAGTCTGCAAAGAGAGACCGTCAGGAGGGCCCCAGTCATACGGGCGCAGCGGAATAAGCAGCGCAAGAAACGTGAGAACAAAGGAACCCAAAAAGGAGACCGCAGCAAGGGCGCCGAGAAAAATCTTTATGAATGTAGACCTTGTCATCTTGACACTCCGCAATTCCAGTCCATCCGTCATTCACGCCCTGTTAGAATGGCTCGCACAATAGAATCCTTGCATTGCATTTTTTGCCTTCTGCGTAATTATAACGGACTTGATTGTATTCGCCTTTCACCTTTAAGCAACTGTTGCTGTCAACAACCTGGATATTCAACATGCCATTCGGCTTCAGTTCAAAGAAACTACTATCTTGGAAAGATACTCTAATAGCTGATGAGGAAATACTTTTTTGTGGATTTGGAAGCCTCCAAATCATACTGTCGCTACAAGTTTCAAATATGTCTAAAGCCATGTGATACTTGATAATTCTATTGAACGAGCGTTTTGACAATGATAGTTCATAAATGCCATCATCATCAACAATAAATAATTCCCCCGCAAAGCGATTCATTATAGGATCTACAATCACTCCATAATCAATCATTTTTCTAAGCCGGTCTCCGTCGTCCATTTTTTTCGAATCTGTTTCTGATTGATATCCCGTTATGTCTTCATATATTTTTTTCAATACATCTCGTCTGTTTTTTTTTCAAATCCGCTTCTGATTGATATACCGTAAAGTCTTCATAGAAATCTACAATGCTATCGACTTCATACAAACCGGAATTCGACGTTTTAACAAAGAACACCACATCCGGATAATTCGAACGATATAGAAGCGCATGCTCATTGTCCATACGTTCCGCATAAATAACGGTCGAGTCTTTTGCCTTTATGTTTCTGTATTTAACTTGAAATACAATTTCGTTCGTATCAATTCCACACCACGTGTCAACATTAACTTTATCGAATCCTATACATTTCTCCGCCGTGCTCCTTGAAAACACAATGTAAGGCAGCGAATCGTATCCGAGAAAGAAGTAATAATTTGAATCATCCTGAGCATAAATCCACCAGTCGCCAGAGCCGTTGTTCATTTGATTCACTTCAAACCTGCATATGCTGGATTCGTTCGGAATTATATATACCGGATCAATCTTTGTCATATAGTAGTTGCCCACACAATTAGATTGAATAACCAGAAGAACGAACAACAGCACCGCAAGGGCGCCGAGGGAAATTTTTATGAATGTAGACCTTGTCATCTTCTTGTAATATACTTTATAAAGAAAACAAGTGCGAATATCACCGAACAAAAAGCAACATTTCCAACAAACCAAGACGCAAAAACAGTCGCTATTTCGCCCCAAGCAACACCTGATTCCGAATAAAACTCTCCCTGCGGATTGTTGGCAATGGCCGCATGCACCATAAAACATCCAACGGCAATAGATTGAATGAGGGTATAAAGTCCCGCAATGAACATGAACTCTTTTTTCATCATGATTCGCCTTCCCCGTTTTTCTCAGTTTCTTTTCTGCTGGCATGGAAAGAGTTTGTCAATATTTGCGTATTTCTCAATATATAGGGAACAATAATGCATAGATATGCTATAAGATTCATCTCGACTGAGCGCAACGGATGCGATGACGAGAAAAAAATCCAAAAACTGACTGTTTGAAAAATAAGGGCACTGTAAAAAGCAATCGACATCGGGTACAATAAGCTATATACGCCAATGATTCCGCAATAAACGATAAAATGATATTTGACTGTTATCCCCCAAGACAAGTCGGGTTTCGACAGAGGGAACAAGTTGCCAAGCCACATCTGGACTACAGCAAATGTCAGCAACAATATTCCAAAGAAAATAATTTTTCGAACAATAATCTTCATCATTTGCTAAATCTAGGAGACTTCATGAGTTAAGGCTTATGATCGTCTGTTTCAGGAGTCCATCCAGATTCAATCCGCTCCACCAAAAGGGTGTCATTCCAAACCTCATTAAAAGGCAAATGTTTTTGTTCTTTAGTCAACTTGCCAATAGGCCATTCATTCACGCCATCCCAAAGCCACCAAGTTTCAACCTTCTTCGTTTTTGGGTCTACTTCTCCATTTCTAAATAGTGG